>CAYUZL010000337.1:0-3913 GCA_964449725.1 uncultured Alteromonas sp.
GTTGTTGTAGATTTTTGTCCACAGCCAGAAAGAAGAATAGCACTCACTGAGAGTGCTACAATATTGAATTTGTTTAGCATTTGTCGCCCTTATTAAGTTTTTGTAGTTATTGTTTTGTTTCGAGTCTACCAGACTATAAAAACGTCTCAATACTACTGGTCTCAATAAATCGACACTTGATGAATTGCTACAAGTTAGGACCAAGCCAACGTTCAGCACCTTCTAATGACCATTCTTTTCGCTGAGCATAACTTTCTAGCTGGTCTTGCTGAATTTTCGCTACCGCGAAGTACTTTGCCTGAGCATGAGAAAAATACCAGCCAGAAACAGAAGCTCCAGGATACATGGCATAACTCTCGGTTAACTTCATACCAGTGTGCTTTTCTGCATCTAATAAACTCCAGATAGTTTGTTTTTCTGAATGTTCCGGGCACGCCGCATAACCAGGTGCTGGACGAATACCTTGATATTTCTCTCGAATTAATGCTTCATTATCAAGGTTTTCATCAGCGGCATAGCCCCAATACACTTTCCGTACTTGTGCATGTAAATACTCAGCAAAACCTTCTGCCAGCCTATCTGCAATCGCTTTTACCATAATGGCATTATAATCGTCACCTTGCTCTTCAAAAGACTTGGCTAAATCATCTTCACCAATACCAGCGGTTACAGCGAAAGCACCAATATAGTCTTGAATGCCGCTATCTTTTGAGGCAATGAAATCACTTAAACAATAGTTTGAGAAGCTATCTTTTTTAGTTTGCTGACGTAGATGATGGCCCACGGCTTGTACCTTTTCACGGCTATCGTCCGCATAGATTTCTACATCATCTTCTACACGGTTAGCCGCAAACAAGCCAATAACGCCTTTAGCAGTTAAACTTTTGTCTTTAATCACGGTATCTAACATTGCATTAGCATCCGCAAATAAAGAGCGGGCTTCTTCTCCCACTACATCGTCATTAAGAATACGGGGGTACTTCCCAGCTAGCGACCATGTTAAGAAAAAAGGTGTCCAATCAATATAATCGCGAAGTTCACTCAACTCTACACTAATAGGCGTTACGCCTAATTTATTAGGGGTAACCGGTAGCGTAGTAAAATCGGGAGAAAAAGCATTTTTACGGGCATCTTGTAACGATACAGCGGCTGATTTCGGTCGTTTTCTAGCGTGCTGCTCACGCACTTTTTCATATTCAGCATCGAGTTGTTTTGAAAAGATATCTCGAGACTCTTTATTCAGTAATTTTTGACATACACCCACAGCACGGCTGGCATTGGGAACATACACTACGGGGTGGTCATAATTTTGTTCAATTTTAACAGCAGTATGTGCTTTTGATGTTGTTGCACCGCCAATTAACAAGGGTAAATGAAAGTCTTGGCGCTGCATTTCTTTTGCCACATAGACCATCTCATCAAGAGAAGGAGTAATTAGGCCGGACAAGCCAATCATGTCTACATTTTCTTCTTTAGCGGTTTTCAATATCGTTGCTGCGGGTACCATAACCCCCATGTCAATAACTTCAAAGTTATTGCATTGCAATACCACTCCCACGATATTCTTACCAATGTCGTGCACGTCACCTTTTACTGTAGCAAGTAAAATTTTGCCATTACTTTTAACATCACCGGATTTTTCATCTTCAATATAGGGCTGTAGGTATGCCACAGCTTTTTTCATAACTCGCGCTGACTTTACCACTTGAGGAAGGAACATTTTTCCTTCGCCAAATAGGTCACCTACTACATTCATACCGTCCATCAACGGACCTTCAATAACATGCAGAGGCTTTTCAGCTTGTGATCTTGCTTCTTCAGTATCATCAATGATGTAGTCGGTAATACCTTTAACAAGCGCATGTTCTAGGCGCTTTTTAACGTCTAGTTCTCGCCACGCAAGGTCCTCTTTAGCTTGAACCTTACCATCACCTTGGTACTTCGGCGCGAGCTCTAAAAGCGCGTCAGTTGCGCCATCATTGCGATTTAAAATAACGTCTTCTACTGCGTCCCGTAGTTCTTTTGGTATTTCATCGTAAACTTCTAATTGACCCGCATTGACTATGCCCATATCCATACCTGCCCGAATGGCGTAGTACAAGAATACGGAATGCATGGCTTCCCTTACTGGGTTGTTGCCACGAAAGGAAAAAGAGATGTTAGATAACCCGCCAGAAATATGCGCATGAGGACATGTTTCACGAATAATACGCGTGGCTTCGATAAAATCTACAGCATAATTATTGTGCTCTTCAATACCCGTCGCCACTGCGAAAATATTCGGGTCAAAAATAATATCTTCAGGTGGGAAACCAATTTCTTCAGTGAGGACTTTATAGCTGCGCTGGCATATTTCCACTTTTCTTTCTTTTGTGTCAGCTTGACCTGTTTCGTCAAATGCCATAACAACGGTTGCAGCGCCGTAGCGCTTAATCAATTTTGCTTGATGAAGAAAGCTCTCTTTTCCTTCTTTCAAACTAATCGAGTTTACAATGGCTTTACCTTGCACACACTTTAAGCCAGCTTCGATTACGTCCCATTTACTGCTGTCAATCATAATGGGAACCCGACTAATATCGGGCTCAGACGCAATCAAATTCAAAAATGTAGACATGGCCTCAACTGAGTCCAACATGGCTTCATCCATGTTGATATCAATAATCTGCGCGCCGTTTTCTACCTGTTGTTTTGCAACATCAAGTGCAGCCTCGTAGTCACCTTCGAGAATAAGACGTTTAAATTTAGCTGAACCCGTAACATTTGTACGTTCACCAACATTAATAAATGTAGAAAATTCTTTACTCACTTTTCCGCCTTAATGAACAAAAGGTTCTAAACCAGATAAACGCATTTTCGTTTCTATTTTTGGTATAGAACGAGGCGCTAATGTGGAAACTGCATCGGCAATTTGTGCAATATGTTCTGGCGTACTACCACAGCAGCCTCCAACAATGTTCACTAATTGACTCTCACCCCACTCTTTAATATGAAACGCCATTTCTTCTGCGGTCATATCGTACTCACCAAATTCATTGGGTAGCCCAGCATTCGGGTGAGCGGATACTAAACAATCTGCTATTTGAGAAATTTCGTCTACATATTGTCTGAGTGTATCGGGCCCCAATGCACAGTTTAAACCGAAAGAAATTGGCTCGACATGACGCAATGAGTAATAAAATGCCTCCGCAGTTTGTCCAGATAAGGTACGTCCTGATGCATCTGTGATGGTCCCAGAAATCATCACCGGTAACTTTTTACCCAATTGTTCAAAAGCAGTATCAACTGCGAATGCTGCGGCCTTTGCATTTAAGGTGTCAAAAATAGTTTCTAACATAATGCAGTCTACTCCGCCCTCAACAAGTGCCAATGTAGATTCCACATAGGCTTCAACTAACTCGTCAAATGTAACATTGCGCTTACCTGGGTCATTTACATCGGGAGAAATAGACGCAGTACGGTTAGTCGGGCCTAAAACACCTGCTACGATGCGAGGCTTATCCGGTGTTTTAGCTGTGTATTCATCTGCTGCTTCTCGTGCAAGCTTTGCGGCAGCAACATTGATTGCCTTGGAATAAGATTCCATATCATAATCCGCCATAGCAATTGTCGTAGCATTGAAGGTATTCGTTTCAATAATATCAGCGCCAGCGGCTAAATAATCACAATGAATTTGTTTAATGATTTCCGGTTGTGTTATCGCGAGTAAATCGTTGTTGCCTTTTACATCGCAATGCCAATCTGAAAATTGTTCACCTCGATAGTCTTCTTCTTCTAATTTATGGCATTGGATCATTGTCCCCATTGCACCATCTAATATAAGAATACGATCAGCGGCTAAAGTTGAAAAATCGAAACTCATTGCTACCTCTAATTACCCGTTTTACTTAACGTATTAAGATCATAAGGCGTGTTT
>CAYUZL010000338.1:0-2823 GCA_964449725.1 uncultured Alteromonas sp.
TCTATAGCTTGTCCTCCGCACATACCTTGTTGCCCTGACGACAACGCCAAGGCATGCACTAACGCGACTTTAGATTGCAGTCGGTCAGTTAACCAATCAGGCTCACTTAAGATAGAAAAGGCAAGAGCCTGTAATGCGTCACCGGCCAAAATTGCTTGGGCTTCACCAAATGCGATATGACAGGTTGGTTGGCCTCTTCGTGTGTCATCATCATCCATCGCTGGAAGATCGTCGTGAGTTAAAGAGTACGCGTGAATACACTCAATAGCACAACCAATCACTAGCGCATCTTGCGTCGATACCTCTATCGCATCTGCTATTAGATAGCACAGTAGTGGGCGCATACGCTTACCACCGCCTAGTAGGGAATACTTCATTGCGCTTGCAAGTTCAGTCGGGTGGCTAGGTAAACTATCTATTTGCTGTGCAAGAAACATATGCACACTGTCTTGAACGTGCTTTGCAGTAGGTCGAAGGGACATATCTTCAGTATGTCGTGTCATTGTCGTCGTCATTTAAGTCAGTTAGTACACTGCCTTGTTTTGACTGAAGAAGTAGTTTTACTTTCTGTTCAGCACTGTTTAATGCTTGCTGGCTGTGTTGAGCTAAGGCTACACCTCGCTCAAATTGAGTGAGTGCCTCATCAAGAGGAAGATCCCCGTGTTCCATATGCTCGACAATTTTCTCAAGTTGTTGAATAGCATCTTCAAAGGAATTGGCGAGTTGTTTTGGTTCGGCCATAGTAGTTAACAATGTTCAATAAAGATAAGCGCGCACCTTAACCGAGGGTGTATTTAGGGTCAATATAATTGTGCGTTATATTGTTAATATCTGGATGTGTTTCGGTAAATTTATGTGGAACTTGGTTTCAACCGATTAATAATGAATGAAAAATCAATGCGAAAGAGTATGGAAAATTTCTGTGTTGCCGATACACTTAGTAATAATCAGTGTATTTTCTATTCTTGAAAGGATTGGCTCGTGGATTTAGCAACACTCATCGGTATCCTAGGCGCCATTGGCTTTATTGTGATGGCAATGCTTGGCGGTGGTGAAATTAGTATGTTCATCAATACCCCGTCAATACTCATTGTATTTTGTGGTTCTTTATTTGTTGTGCTTTCGCAATTTACCCTTGGTCAATTTTTTGGAGCTGGGAAAGTTGCTGGTAAAGCCTTCATGTTTAAGATTGATGCACCAGAAACCTTAATTGAAAAAGTTGTGGAAATGGCTGATGCAGCCCGTAAAGGTGGTTTCTTGGCTTTGGAAGAAGCTGAAATAGATAGCCCCTTTATGCAAAAAGGTGTCGATATGTTAGTTGATGGGCACGATGTTGAAGTGGTGCGTGAAACCTTAGACAAAGACATTAAAATGACCACAGAAAGGCACGAGTTTGGTGCTACCATTTTTAAATCTCTTGGTGACGTAGCGCCGGCAATGGGAATGATTGGCACACTCATAGGGTTGGTTGCAATGTTGTCGAACATGGACGACCCTAAGTCTATTGGCCCAGCAATGGCCGTTGCCTTGTTAACAACATTGTACGGTGCGTTTTTGGCAAACATTATTTGTTTACCCATTGCAGTAAAATTGCAAAACAGAGCGGTTGAAGAAGCGTTAAATCAGAAGCTTGTCTTAGATGGAATTGTGGGTATTGCGGATGGTCAAAACCCTCGTGTGATTGAAGGAATTTTGAAAAACTATATCGCCGCTAAAAAGCGCGGCACCCCAACAGAAGAAGAGTAAACAGTGGCTGAAGAATGTCCTAAATGTCCCCCCGAAGGCCTTCCTGCATGGATGGGGACCTTTGCTGACTTAATGTCGTTGTTGATGTGCTTTTTTGTGTTGTTACTCTCTTTTTCAGAGATGGATGTACTTAAATTTAAGCAAATTGCAGGTTCAATGAAGTTTGCCTTTGGTGTGCAAAATAAAATTGAGGTAAAAGACATTCCCAAAGGTACCAGTGTGATTGCTTTAGAGTTTAGTCCCGGCCGACCTGAACCGAGTCCAATTGAAATACTAGAACAACAAACAATGGAAATTACTCAAGAGGCGTTGGAGTTTCAAGCCGGTGATGAAGAATCATCTGGCGGACGTCAAAAACAGCGTGGGAATGAACGAGGTGGTCAAGCCCAGCAAACGGCTACAGATAGCGCAACGTCTTCGGCGGAAGCTGCTGCAAGTGAAAAAGAAACTGCCGAACAATTGAAGAAAATTGCTGAACAGTTGCAAAAGCAAGTCCTTGATGGTGCGTTAGAGCTGGAATCTCTGGGTCAGCAAATCATTATTAGAATTCGAGAAAATGGGTCTTTTTCTGCAGGCTCTGCGTTTTTACAGCCTCAATTTAAGCCTATTATTCAAGACATTGGGGTGATTTTGGCTGATGTCCCCGGTGAAGTAGAAATATCGGGTCACAGCGACAGACAAAATATCTCCAATGAATTGTACAATTCCAACTGGGACTTGTCTTCTCAGCGTGCCGTTGCTGTTGCAGAAGAACTGCGCACAGCCAGAGGTTTTGACGAAGGAAGAATGAGGGTCGTTGGGTTAGCCTATACAAACCCACTCATACCTAAACCTCAAAATAGCCAAGATCGCGCAAAAAACCGTAGAGTCGAAATTACCATTAATCAGGGTAAGCCTAAATTCTCTAAGCCTATTTCAGTTACAGGACAAGCTACTGAGGGGTAAAGTACCTTGGCGGCTACCTGTATACTTATAAACAGCTCAGAAATATACAATAAACACGAATTTTATGTAAACCCAAGATAGCGAGGGGAGTGTATGGGCGCTGTCATATAAATCTGTCTCTTATACACATCT
>CAYUZL010000339.1:0-5280 GCA_964449725.1 uncultured Alteromonas sp.
AGATGGAAGAGGGAAGCCCATAATAATTGAATCTATGCGCACAGCATTGAGCACTATCGGAATCGAAAATTTGCGCGCCTTAGTCCCTTATTTTCTTCTTCGTTATTGCATTCCTCAAATTACGGATCCCCATCCAGAAATTAAAACAAAACTCAGTGAATACACAATTGGCGTCGCGAACGCTATATCCCGTTTAGCCGGTGTTGCAGAACTAAGAAAATTCGATTCTTACGTATTGGGCATGATCAGTAATTTAGGTATCTGCGCAAGTACACGTCAATATTTTAAAGCCTATGATAAAGTCCACCAAGCCTACTCTCAAGAGGTCATGAATGCACAAGATCAAAGTACCTATAATGCGTTACAAAGCTTAAAAGCGTCCCCCACAGATCTTGCTCAACTTTACAAGTCCCATGCCCCAGATCTTACTATGAAAGCATTAGAGTCAATGACATTTAAGCGATTAAGTTTAATACGCTATTTAGATGACCACCAAAGTACCGAATATCAAGCTTTATTATCCGCTCAGAATTATACCAAATTAAAGATGCTGATTCGCTATCGCTTAGTTGACAAAGACGAAGCTAAAAAGTATTTAATGAGCTTAAAATTGCCACTTAAATGGTTAGAAGAACTCAACAAGCCCGATTTATTCAAGCTTGCTGTACATTATGCAGGAAGTTAAGCAATCACCAACCTCTAAACTTTAAAGCGCTCTATAAGCTGATGAGTATCCTGGCCAAGACGTTGCAATTCAGTAGCTGAGTCATTAATTTCAGATGTACTTTGCTCAATTGCTACAGATAAACCATCAATAGTTGCCACATTCCCTTCAACCGCTTTCGACGTTGCAGTTTGTTTTACCACTGCTTCTGATACTGTTTCGGTCAACACTATCATTTTATCCATTGTTGTCATCAGCTCGTTCATTGCTGTAGTCAACACGTCAACAAGGTGTACACCACCATCAGCAGCTTGAGAGGCCCGTTCCATAGCACCAACAGAACGAATAGAAGACTGATTCATCCCTTCTACTACCTTACCGATTTCATTGGTATTTTCTTGAGACCGAGTCGCCAACGTTCTCACTTCATCAGCAACAACAGAGAACCCTCGACCTGCTTCACCTGCTCGAGCAGCTTCAATTGCAGCATTTAAGGCCAGTAAGTTGGTTTGATCTGCAATACTGGTTATAACCCCAAGAGAAGAAGTGATCTGATTCACTTCGCCTTTTAGCTGGTCAATGATGTTACTGGAGTCACCGACCAACTGAATCAACAATTTAATGTTCGATGCTGCTAATTCAGCCCGTTCCATATTTTCATTTAGACCATTTACAGCAGCCCCACTTTGCTTACGGGTATCTGCCGTCGACTTCTGAACATCTTCTCCAGTTGCAACCAGTTCAACCATTGCAGCAGAAACACTTTGGGTTTCCTGTTTTTGTTTCTTGGTTACTTCAAGGGTGTTATACGTTATTTCCGACAACTTACCCGACGACTGTTTTAGTGCATTGGCATTGTCTTTCATTTGCTTAATGATAAGGCGAATTTGTTCAATAAATAGATTAAACTCGGTTGAAATATTATCAATTTCAGGAATTTTTGAAGATTGTAATTTAACCGTTAAATCCCCCTCGCCTTCGGTTAAATTATGACACGCCTTAGCCAGTTGATTTAGTGGCCGAATTATTTTCGCCGAAAACCAAAATGACACTATTACACCGATGACAATTAATATAATAGATTGTTGTATAGCATTAACGGTTAGGCTACTTCCTAACTCTGTCGCAGGGGCCAAAGCTTCCGCTACATCCACTTCAGCGATAAGCGCATAACTCACTCCACCTATAATGAGCTGAGTATAATTCGAAAATACCTCAATATCGCGATAGTCCAAAATAGTATGAAACCCTGATTTACCAGCTAGCGCATTTTTGGCTGAACTAGATTCTACGGGCTGAACACCTACTGACGTATCTAAGGCATTAGCCTTATCCGCAGCCAAAGGGTATTTGTTTTTAATTGCATTTATGTAACCTTGTTTGTCTTCTATAAAGAATCGGCTCTCACTCAACAATTTCCCTTCTTTTGTCACAAGATAAGTTTCTCCCGAAGCTCCAAAGCCGCTGTCTGCCCATTTTCCTTCATGGGTCATAATCCGGCTAATGCGATCAAGTGGCATTTGGAAAATCAATACGCCTGTAACTTCACCGTTTTCAACAATTTGAGTTGCGGCAAAACCAGCTAATGCATCATAAGAAGGGCGGTATATTTTAAAGTCGCTAAAAAACACGGCATTAGGGTCACTAGCGGCAACCGCCGACGAAAATACTTCGCCAATACCTGTATTCGCATAAGGACCTGACACTAGGTTAGTCGCAAAATCCAGCTCTTTAAAAACGCTATAGACGATATCACCTGTTTTTGCATCAACAATAAAAATGTCGTAGTAACCAAACTCTTGTAAAAATTGCCTAAAACTCTCGTGATACTTATTGTGATATTGGTTATATGCGGTTCCATTATCTAAATCAGTCAAGCTATCTTTTTCGCCTAATGGATAAGGAGACGCAGCAATAAAGTCATGTTGTAAGGTTTGAGCGGTAGATGTGAACTGGTCTATCACCCCAGAAACACCCGCTAACTTAATTTTATGGCTGCTGTTGTATTGGCCAGCAAAATCAACATCGTAGTAATCCACTAATGTTTGCATTTCACTCGTGCTCAATTCCGCTCTTTCATCTTTATAACCTAAAAAAGCCTGACTAAATCCAGACGAAGCTTCAACAGTATCTAGAGCGTAAGATTTTGCTCTTATTTGTGATTCGATAAAAGAAAAATAGTCGGAAATAAGCGCTTTAGTTTGAATCGTCTGAGAACTTAACCTTTCAGAAACTGAATTAGTCAATGCTTCAGTCGAATCCCTAACAGCGATAGAAACCGACATATAAGCCATTGCAACTAACGCAAGCACTATAGTCGAAACCATAGCAAACAATAAACGTAATTTCAGAGACATTAAAACGCCCTTATTAAAAGATTAAATCCAAATTAAACCAATGGTGAGTCTAATAAATTCGAATATGTTATGTTCAAGCGTAGTCAATACTTTTTAGTTTTGTAAACAAAACACCACAAAATTATCGTACTATTAGCGATGTTTTTTTTACTAACTACACTTAACCTCAAGAAAGGCAGAAGAGAGTTTTGTTCGCCGAACGAGTTTCTGGCATACTCGCCCATCAGTTTATATAGAGGTATTCGACATGAAAGTAACACGCGCAACATTTAACGATGTAATGGTTCCAAACTACGCACCAGCTGAAATTATTCCAGTCCGAGGTGCAGGTTCTCGCGTTTGGGATCAGAACGATGTCGAATACATTGACTTTGCTGGTGGTATTGCAGTTAACGTACTAGGTCACTGTCACCCTGAACTTGTTGCAGCGCTAGAAGAACAGGGTAATAAGTTATGGCATGTCAGTAATGTAATGACCAATGAACCCGCTTTAAGGTTGGCAACAAAATTGAATGATGCCACTTTTTCTGAGCGTGTTTTTTTTGCTAACTCAGGTGCTGAAGCCAATGAAGCAGCACTTAAGTTGGCTCGTCGTTTCGCACTGGATACCTATGGCGAAGAAAAAAATCAAATTATTGCGTTTAACAAAGGGTTTCACGGTCGCACCTTCTTCACAGTAACTGTGGGTGGCCAAGCTGCCTATTCAGATGGTTTTGGTCCCAAACCAGGACAAATCGACCACTGCGATTATAACGATTTAGCTCAACTTGAAGCCCTTATGTCGAGTAAAACATGTGCAGTCATCATGGAGCCTATGTTAGGCGAAGGCGGTATTGTTCCGGCGACAGAAGAATTTGTAAAAGGCGTTCGGGCGCTTTGTGATAAACATAATGCCCTATTGATTTTTGATGAAGTACAATCAGGAGCAGGAAGAACCGGAAATTTATTTGCCTACATGGGGCTAGGGGTAACACCCGACATTCTAACTAGTGCAAAATCGCTTGGTGGTGGTTTTCCAATTGGCGCAATGTTAACAACAGAAGCTATCGCATCTCATCTGAAAGTAGGTACTCATGGGTCTACCTATGGTGGGAATCCTTTAGGTTGTGCAATAGCAGAACGTGCATTAGACATTATAAACACACCTGAAGTGCTTAACGGAGTGACAAAAAAAGAAGCTCTTTTTAGGGAAAAGCTGAACGAAATAAATGAAAAACACAATGTTTTTGCAGATATTCGAGGTAAAGGCTTGCTACTTGGCTGTGCCCTGAATGATAAATACAAAGGCCGAGCTAAAGACTTTTTAATTGCCGCCACCAAAGCTAAGTTAATGTGCCTTGTAGCGGGTGCTGATGTTATACGCTTTGCTCCGTCTTTAGTTATTCCAAATAGTGATATTGAAGAAGGTTTATTGCGCTTTGAGCAAGCGATAATTTCAGTCATTAGCGAGCAATAAAACAATGAATATCATTCGACCCATTTCAGAGGCCGACTATTCGGCCTTATACGAAATTGCGAACGAATCTGGAGTAGGATTCACTTCCCTCCCTGTAAATAAAAAGCTGCTTGAAAATAAAATCAGTAATGCAGTTAGTTCTTTTTCACCTTTAAATAAAGAATTAAAACACGGCTCCTACCTGTTTGTAATGGAAGACGAACAAGGTAAGGTTGTAGGGACTAGTGGTATTGAGTCATCGGTGGGCACTGACGATGCATTTTACCATTATCACCTTGGTAAAGTGGTACACGCTTCACGAGAGCTAAAAGTACACAATACCGTAGAGCTGCTAACCCTTTGCAACGACTACACTGGTGTATCGGAAATATGCACTTTGTTTTTAAAAGAATCTGCTCGTTCTGGCATCAACGGGCGATTTTTATCTAAAGTACGATTCTTGTTTATGATGGAACATAACCAACGCTTCTCAGAAACTATCATAGCGGAAATGCGTGGTGTGAGTGATGAGCAAGGCCGTTCTCCTTTTTGGGAGTGGTTAGACGAACACTTTTTTTCTATGGATTTTCCTACGGCAGATCACCTTACCGGAATTGGAAACAAGGTGTTCATCGCCGAACTCATGCCTAAATACCCAATTTATGTCAACTTGTTGAGCAAAGAAGCTCAAAAAGTGATTGGCAAGGTACATGAAAAAACCAAACCTGCTCTACACCTTTTAGAGCAAGAAGGATTTGTGAATAGAGGTTATATCGATATCTTTGATGCAGGCCCAACAGTAGAAGCTAACCTTTGTAATATTC
>CAYUZL010000340.1:0-7288 GCA_964449725.1 uncultured Alteromonas sp.
CGTTTTGTTCTATGCCAACCAAAATAACCAGTGGCTCCGGTGTATAGTAAGGTGTAGTAAAACGAGCGGCTTTTCATTGAAACCGCAAGCACGCCCACAAAGCTAGTGCGGTTGTTTACTTTGTTATTCCACCAATCTCCCCAACCCGAAATCCAGCTGTTCATTTGATACGGAAATTGAGACTTCCCACATAAGCTTTCAATGATGCCGAAGTTTTTCCTGTCGTATAAGCCAATGCAAAATACAATGAATAGGGCAGACCAAAGCCAGCCCATTGGGGAGCTTTCTCCGGAAATGCTGATTCCGGTTCGACGGAAAAAGTCTAATGGTGCTTCGCGTCCCAACATAGACAGTACTATGTTGTTGGCAATACGTTTTTTTTCACCGTTTTGTGTTAATTCAACCTCTGATTGCGTAATTTCACTGACTTGTGTTTGCATTGAAACAGACAGTTTACCGGCGTCTTCTAGGGCTTTTACTTTATCAATGTTGTCTGCTTTGGGTCGGTTAAACTCGGCATTGCGATAGGCTAGAGTTACCTGTGCTCCGGCTTCTGCGGTAGCAATAGCTGATTCCAGCGCACTGTCGCCTCCTCCAATAACCAATACATCTTGGTTTTCGTAAGCTTTAGGGTCGTGTAATCGGTTTACCACCTTGTCCAGTTCAAAGCCCGGTACGTCTAACTGGCGAAAGTTACCTGAACGGCCAATAGCGACTACAACACGGTGAGCCTTTAATGCCGCTTCATCTTCGAGTTCAACATTTAATAAACTGCCAACTTTTTTAATTTTTGACGCTTTCGCTATTTTAGGCTGAATATCTGTATCTTTGACCTTTTCTATCAAATGGCTATACAGAGATTCCTTCACCGATACATCGGTATCAAATTTCAATGCACCTGATGGTGTCATATCGGTTGGGTAGGTATAGATAGGTTTGTTTTTAGGGAAATTCGCAATCGTTGAAAAAGGCTCACTTGCTTCAACAATGAGGGCCTTTAAGTTGTTTTCTTTTGCTTCTATCGCCGCTGCATAACCACTTACACCGCCGCCGATGATCACTAGGTCATAGACATCTTCTTGCTGTTGACGTCGAACAAAGGTGTCGTCGCTCAGCATGTCTTTTACTGCTTTGGCACCTGTGTCCGATGAAAACTTCAAAAGCGGCACGCCAGTTAAGTCACCTACAATATATGTGCCCGGCAGGTTTGTTGTACCATTGGCGTTTATGAGTGGCATTTTTTCTGGAATGCCAGCGGGCCATTGCCCGTGTAGCCATGTTGTGTAACGCGAAATAACGCCAAGCATTAATTTGCCTCCGAACGAAAAAGGGATAAAAACCGTGCTGTAAACACAGTTGAATATTGGGTACAAACATTAGTAAACGCTAAGCTGAGTAAAACGCTTAACGCGGTAACAATTAAGGGCCATGTTGCAGGCTGCCATTGCTGACAACACAGCCAAGGCCCTAGTACTTCATAGGTAATGGGAAGTAGTGATAACCAAACGAGTAACCAAGCTTTTGGTGCTACTGCAACAAGTGGAACAAGGGCCATTAAATACCAAGGATAGACTACAGGCCCAAGTAGTAAAGGCAGGCTGAAACTGACTTGTAGAGCGGCAAATAATTTTGTTGAATCTTGTTGTTTACCCACTATTAGAGAGTAAATCGCTAATAACCCGTACCCTAATAGCAAGATTGTTGGAATAGTGATGGCTAACACCTTGGATGAAAACGTATTTTCCAGCAAGGTGAAAAGGGGAGAGCCAAATCTGAATTTTTCAAAAAACACGCCTAAACTGCCAAAGGGTAGCCAGCCCACAGCAAAAGCAATTGAATATCCAAAAGCTACGCTGACAACCAAGCCTAACGTCAAGTTTCGCTTTATAATCCTGTTTGAAGCGTATAAAAATAGTGGCCCGATTAATACTAGAGGAAGTAATTTAACTAGTACTCCTAACCCAATGCATACACCCACAATGAAGTGTTTTTTAGTAACCCAATAATATATCGCCATTGAAACAAACAAGGCAGCGAAACTGTCGATGTGAGCGCCTATACCCGCTTCTAAAATTAAAATAGGAGACAGTGCTATTAGGCTGAGGTGTTTTAATTTGTTTAAATGACGAAGGGTGCGCACGCTAAATAACAAGGTAGCTAGACTCGCCATTGCTATCATAATTTTCCACACAATAGGTGAGTATTCAGGACCAGTACTCGCTGCTAGGGCATACAAAGCGACAGCAAGCGGCGGGTACAAAGTGACGTACTTAGCGTGTTCAGCTGGAGGGTTCCACAAGTGAATTTTATCTGCAAGTTCGGCAGCATTGTGGCTGATACTGTATGGGTCTAACCCCGATGCTGCGATATACCCATCGAACAAATAGCGATCTATATCGTTAGACGTGTAAGGCGTAATAGGGATAAGCGCACATCGTAAAATGACAGCGGTAACCAATAACCATTTATAGTCATTTACGTTGTTTGAATCTGGGCTTTTTTGCCATACAAACAACATGATGATGGTTAAGAGTGCGAATTGGAAAATAGTTAAATAGCCAAAATTCCCAGGGCTAAAAAGTTGGCCCCATTCAGTACTATGGGCTAATACATGCGCCATCGCATGTCCCATTAGTACAGGGAGAGTACACAAGGTGAGGGCAGCTTTCGCTGATATAGAAAAACTGCCGTTCATATTAGTTAGACTCGGGTCTGAATCGATTAGATAAGGTGTCGATTGCAGTGGTAAAGAAACCGATAATTAACAAGGCCAAGAAAGGCACCATTATCCATACTTGGTTTATCAAAGCCCAAGCTAAAACTACACCATAGGTTGCGGCAACGATAAGCTCAATAATGGCACTATTAGGCACTTTCGCGTAATAGCGTTCAGTTTGTTTTTTGTCTTTAACGAGTCGTTTAGAGGTTTGTTCACCACTTTTTGGGGTACGAACAAATTCACTTTCTTCTCCTCGGATAGCTTCTAATCCAGCTCGTGCATTATTAAATGCCAATTGAATACCGAGAAGCATTAAACGAGGGACAAAATATAATGCGGTAAGCTTAGAACGCCCCAGTGCAACTTGACCGAAGAATAAATAGATCAGGTGTCCACCAGTGGAAAATAAAACCAGAGGAATATCCATCCAAAGCATATTATTTAGTTGGTAGTACTCCCTAATCCATAAGCTAGGAACAAGGAACACTATGGTGTCTAACAGCATGACAAAATAAGCCAAGTTATTTGATAAATGCAATGTTGCTTCTACTTTTACTTTAAGCGGGGCTTTATGACGCCAAATTGTCTTAAAGAGTTTTAACATTACCTGCAAGCCACCTTTAGCCCATCTGTGTTGCTGGCTTTTAAATTCGTTCATATCAGCGGGTAGTTCACCTGGGCAAACGACATTGTTAAGGTAAATACCTTTCCAACCCTTCATCTGTGCGCGGTAGCTAAGGTCTAAATCTTCAGTAAGTGTATCGGCACTCCAATTTCCCGCATCGTAAATGGCTTCTTTTCGCCACATACCTGCGGTACCGTTGAAGTTAAATAATTTGTTACTGGCCCAGCGAACTTGTTGCTCTAACGCAAAATGGGCGTCTAGCATCATGTCTTGGCTTTCTGTCATACGACTCGAGTAGCGATTTAAATGGCCCCATCTAAATTGCAATAGCGCTAGCTCGTCATCGACAAAGTAACCAATATTGTTGATAAGTAAGTCAGTAGGAGGAATGAAGTCTGCGTCGAATATAGCGATATATTCACCTGTCGCGTGCTCCATTGCTTCTTTGAGTGCACCCGCTTTAAAGCCTTCCCTTGAATCCCGTCTAACTTGTTCGATATCTAGGCCATTGGCTTTTTGTAAGGCCACTTCGTGGGCAATGATATCTTTTGTATCGTCAGTTGAATCGTCGACTATTTGTATTTGTAACAAATGTCTTGGGTAATCTAAACGAGAGCAAGCGTCCACAATGCGCTTTGCAACAAAGCGCTCATTGTATAAGGGTATTTGAACTGTCACTTTGGGCAGAGTTGCAAATTCAGTTTTTGCTTTAGGGGTTTTATTTCGGTATTTAACCCAACGAAGAACCATAGACAGCCTATGTAAACCGAATATACACAATGCTGCCAGAAGTAATAAATGAATTGTAAAAACTAAACTTGCAAGTACCGCCATGAAATTAATAAGTCCTTGTAATGCCTATTTGAACACCTTGGCCACGAATAATATTGTCGCCATAAATGTTGTTATTATACGTGATTTCCGCACCCCAACGTCCTTTCTTTTTGTCTGTTTCAGGACCGAAGTTCCAACCAAAGGTTATTTCTAATGTACCTAAGTCAAACTCAGGCACAAATAGTAAATTTGAATTGTCGATGCTTGCGTCGCTGTTTACATCGGCATTGCCTACCGCTTCTATACCATCAAGTTTAGTTCGAAAGTACAAGTTTGAGTTAAATGAATAACCATATTCGATAAGGTAACGGTATTCATCTGATGGTGCATCGGTACGTAAACGGTAGCCAAATTCTGCACCAATATAACCGTAGGGATACAAGCTTTTACCAAATAAGATCCTTGCCTCAATATCTTCTTGCCCATTACCACGGGGTAAGGCGTCATCTTCGTCATACAAATAAGGTAGTTTTACAAGTAATGACGTAGAAAGTACAAAGGGGTCAGAAATCCATTGGTAACGTAAACCGATTTCTACGTCGGCAAAGCCACTTGAGGAGGTTGGCTCTTCGGTTAGGCTACTTTGATCAATATCTGAATACAGTACAGAACCGTAAACAGCTAAGTTATTACCTAAGCCATGTTCACCATAATAGGATATATTGGTACCGTTAAATTCGTCGAAATCGTCGTTTGTACCAAAGAAGTCGTCAGCGGAGTAATCTTGGAAGCCAACTTTGCTATAGCCATTACCTTTTTCGGGTACCCAAGCGCCAGCGTGAGCTTGTGTTGCACACATCAAAGTGAGTGACGTAACGGTTACGCCTAGAATATTCTTACATAATGTGGACGTAGGGCTTTTTTGCTGAGTTTGGGTAATGCTAGCTATCTTCATTATTTCTGCCTTAGCACTGTGCGCTTAGATTTTTAAAAAAATATGGGTTAATTACTTCTAGTGTGTACACTTGACCGAAGCAAGGTGCATAGAATTTCACGGCATTGTTGTATAGGGAATAGGAAGTACAAAAAGTGTGTTATTTGTGATAAGCCTGTTAGATTTAGTGAGAAATCTAACAGGCTCATATGAAGTGTTATTTGCGTTTTTTGTGCTTGTTAAAAGGTTGGTCGTCGGAAAACCGAGTTAAGCCTTTTTGAGCGCGATTACTTTTTGTCCTAGACTTGTTCATGGTTTGTTTCGCATACTCTTTTTGCTGTTTTCCTTTACGCTCATTCTTTCCTTCCGGTGGAACCAAATGCTTACTTCCATGACCGATTAAATGAGCTTTGCCCATGTCCTTTAACGCTTGTCGAATGGATGGCCAATTCGCAGGATCGTGATAACGTAAAAACGCACGGTGTAAACGGCGATGACGTTCGCCTTTAGCCACAGACACGTTTTCGCTTTTAAAATTCACTTTGTGAATAGGGTTTTTATTCGAGTGATACATGGTAGTGGCGTTAGCCATGGGCGACGGGTAAAAGTTCTGCACTTGGTCCAGCTTGAAGTTATTTTCTTTTAACCACAATGCTAGGTTAAGCATATCTTCATCTTCGGTTCCAGGGTGAGCCGAAATGAAATAGGGAATAAGGTATTGCTCTTTTCCTGCTTCTTTGGAAAATTTGTCGAACAGTTCTTTAAATTTGTGATACGTGCCCATACCGGGTTTCATCATTTTACTTAATGGGCGGCCTTCAGTGTGTTCTGGGGCAATTTTTAAATAACCACCAACGTGATGAGTTACCAGCTCTTTTACGTAGTTAGGATCTTCAATGGCGAGATCGTAGCGTACACCTGAGGCGATGAGTACTTTTTTAACACCTTTGACTTTTCGTGCTTTTTTATACAGTTCCACGGTTGGGGTTTGGTCGGTATCTAAGTGGCCACAAATATCTGGCCAAACACAAGATAAACGTCGACAGGTCTGTTCCGCTTTGGGGCTCTTACAGCGCAATTTGTACATGTTTGCGGTTGGGCCGCCTAAATCAGATATAACGCCGGTGAAACCTGGCACTTTATCTCTAATTTCTTCTATTTCTCGTAAAATAGAGTCTTCAGAGCGACTTTGTATAATACGCCCTTCGTGTTCTGTGATAGAACAAAAAGTACAGCCACCAAAGCAGCCTCGCATGATGTTAACGGAGGTTTTTATCATGTCGTACGCGGGAATTTTTCGTTTACCGTAGCTCGGGTGTGGAACACGGGCGTAAGGCAAGTCGAACACCGCATCCATTTCTTCTGTCTCTAATGGATAAGCCGGTGGATTTATCCAAATAAATCTGTCGCCATGTCGCTGCATTAATGCACGGGCACAACCTGGGTTGGTTTCTTGGTGAAGAATACGAGACGTATGGGCGTAATGAGTCTTCTCTGCTCTCACTACGTTGTAAGGCGGCAGTAAAATATAGGTTTTATCCCAGGGTTTTTTGCGTTTTGTTTGCGAATTAAACGGCTGTACAACAATGGCCTGGGTGTCTGGTTTATTCGTTTTTTCTTCGTCGCTTTTACTGTCGCAAACTTCTTCCACCATTTCATATGGATTGGGAATGGGATCGATTTTACCAATGACATCTACATGGGTTGAGTCGACACCTTGCCATCCTGGAAGTGCTTCTTTTCGCAGTACAGCACTACCGCGAATGTCTTGCATGGTGTCTATGCCTTCCCCCATAGAAAAACGATGGGCAATTTCCAGTAAAGGGCGCTCTGCGTTACCAAAAATAAGCATGTCTGCTTTAGCATCAAACAAAACCGAACGACGTACTTTGTCTGACCAATAATCGTAATGGGCAATACGGCGTAAACTGGCTTCAATACCGCCAATAACAACGGGCTTTTTATAAGCTTCTTTACAGCGTTGGGTGTAAACCGTTACTGCTCTGTCGGGGCGTTTACCGTGCACGTTATCAGGGGTGTAGGCGTCGTCGTGACGCAATTTTCTGTCAGCGGTGTAGTGGTTAATCATGGAGTCCATGTTGCCAGCAGTCACACCAAAAAACAGCGTCGGCTCGCCTAGTTGCATAAAAGCGTCTTTGCTTGTCCAGTCTGGCTGAGCGATGATGCCAACCCTAAATCCTTGGGCTTCTAACGTTCTGCCGATGACTGCCATACC
>CAYUZL010000341.1:0-4362 GCA_964449725.1 uncultured Alteromonas sp.
CCTTCTTTGTCTTCTTGCATGTCTTTGTTATACGCAAGAGGAAGGCCTTTCAGGGTAACTAACATACCTTGCAGGTGGCCAAAGACACGGCCACATTTTCCTCGCATTAGCTCTAGTGCATCAGGATTTTTCTTCTGCGGCATAAGTGAAGACCCCGAGGTCACTGTATCACCTAGCTGCATAAACCCAGCTTCACCTGTGTTATAGAAAATTAAATCTTCTGCCATGCGAGACATGTGCATCATGCTAGTACTGGCACAATACAAAAGGTCCAGTACAAAATCTCGGTCTGAAACCGCGTCTAAACTGTTCAAGCAAGGTCCGTCAAAGCCTAAATCTGATGCAATTTGATGGCGATCTACAGGGTAGGTGGTGCCGGCTAGGGCGCCACTGCCTAAAGGACATTGGTTTAAACGTTTTATAGCATCGGTTAATCGAGAAATATCGCGATTAAACATTTCAACATAGGCTAAGCACCAATGGGGCCATAAAACGGGCTGAGCCCGCTGCAAATGGGTATAACCCGGTAAAATCGCCTGTTGATATTTACTCGCGCAGTTCAACAAGCTTTTTGTTAAATGGTTTAAGTCTTCTAGTAACTCTTCAGCATGACGACGACACCAGAGTCTAAAATCTGTGGCAACTTGGTCGTTTCTGCTGCGACCTGTGTGGAGTTTTCGTCCGATATCACCCAGCTTTTCGGTGAGAAGAGCCTCTACTACAGAATGAATATCTTCTTCGTCTACGGTTGATACGTCTAACTGACCGTTTTCGACTTGTGCGATCATATCCGTCAGCGTGTCTTCCAGCTGCTTTTGTTCATCAGCTGCAAGCACATTCACTGATAACAATGCACGGGACCACACGATGGATCCGGTCATATCATCGACTGCCATGACGTTGTCAAACGGTAAAGAATCATTTACTTGGCGAAAAAGGCCACTGCTGCCTTGACTAAAACGTCCACCCCACAAAGCCATTACTTAGACTCCTCGCCTTTCATTGCCGCGATACGGCTAGACAAGCTGAACAAACGGATAAAGCCTTCAGCGTGTTTTTGGTCGTATACGTCGTCTGCTCCAAATGTAGCAAAATCTTCTGAATACAAGCTATTTGGTGATTGACGTTGAACAACGGTAGCATTGCCTTTGTATAGTTTAATCACGATATCACCAGTGATTCCTGCACTTAGCGATTCAGCACCGGCTAATAAAGCTTGGCTTAGTTGAGTAAACCAACGGCCGTCATACATTACATGAGAGAACTCTAAACCTAATTGTTCACGGTATTTCAGTGCCGCTTTATCAAGTACTAGTGCTTCTAGTGCTTTGTAGGCTTTCATAATAACTGTGCCGCCCGGTGTTTCGTAACAACCACGGCTTTTCATTCCTACTAAACGGTTTTCAACAATATCGATACGGCCAACACCGTGGGCTGCAGCAATGGTGTTTAGCTCTACTAATGCTTGGTAAGGAGATAGGGCTTTACCGTTTACTGAAACTAGCTCACCTTTATCAAATGACACACTCACTAGCTCAGAAGCATCAGGCGCTTGTTCTGGTGATACCGTCATTGTCCAGATTTGATCAGTGGGTGCTTGCCATGGATCTTCTAGCTCGCCACCCTCGTGAGAGATATGCCATGCGTTTGCATCACGACTGTAAATTTTAGTCGCTGAAGCGGTTGTTGGGATGTCACGTTCTGCTAAATAAGCCAGTAAGTCTTCTCGTGAAACCATATCCCACTCACGCCAAGGCGCAATAACAGTAAGTTCAGGAGCAAGGGCTGCAAACGTACCTTCAAAACGCACTTGGTCGTTACCTTTACCAGTACAGCCATGGCAGAGTGCATCAGCACCTACTTTACGTGCTATTTCTACTTGTGCTTTGGCAATAACAGGGCGAGCCATAGACGTACCCAATAAATACTCACCTTCGTATACCGCACCAGTTTTAATTGTTGGATAGATGTATTCTTTTACGAATTCTTCTTTTAAGTCAACAATGTGGCACTCAGATGCACCTGATGCGATTGCTTTTTCGTGAAGACCTTCTAATTCTTCATCACCTTGGCCAACGTCAGCGGCAAAAGCAACAACTTCACAGTTATAGTTTTCTTTTAACCACGGCACGATCGCCGAGGTGTCTAGTCCGCCAGAATAGGCTAGAACAACTTTTTTAATATCAGACATAAACTTTCCTTTAAGCGAATAATGTAGTGAGTACAGCGTTTTGAGCGTGCATGCGATTTTCGGCTTGAAGCATAAGTAAAGACTTCTCGCCGTCAATCAACTCACTGGTAATTTCTAAATCTCTATGGGCGGGTTGGCAATGCATAACATGGCTCGCCCCGGTTAACTTCATCATGGCTGAATTGACTTGGTAGGGCATAAAACGCGCCTTAATTTTTTCAAGAGGGGTGTCGTCACCCATTGATAACCAAGTATCAGCATAGATAATATCTGCGCCCTTTGCGGCGTCGACATCGTTACTTGTTGTAATTGTTGTTTGGGTTTGTTCAGCTAATGAACGAGCATGAGCTAGAATATCCTCATCCACTTCGTGACCCTCAGGTGTTACCACGACTTGATGGCAACCCAATAGTGCGCCTAATAGAAGAAGGGAATGAGTCACATTGTTACCGTCGCCTACGTATGCAAGGGTTTTCCCTTTTACAGTGCCAAAGGTTTCATACATCGACAGGTAATCAGCAATGGCCTGGCACGGGTGGTATTTGTCGCAAAGCGCATTAACCACAGGTACAGAGGCATTTTCCACAAAGGTTTCTAACGTAGTGTGGGAAAATACACGGGCAACAATACCGTCGGCCCAGCAACTCATATTGGCAGCCATATCTACAGCGTCTTCACGCCCACTTAATTTACTTGATGCAGTATCAACGTAAATAAAATGGCCACCTAGTTTTTGCACACCGATATCAAAACTGAGACGTGTGCGCAGTGATGGCTTTTCAAAATAACCAATGATATTTTTACCACGTAAAACGTCAGTGTAATCTTGGGGCTGCTGCTTTACTTTTAATGCAAGCTCCAGCAATGATTGCGCCTGTTCAGGCGTCCAATTTGAAAATGTAAGCAAGCTGTTCATATTAAAGGTCCTTTATGAGCATGAACTTGCGTACCAAGCCGCCCATTGATAATGTCATTGATATTGTCTTTCCAACCCGCGATTGTAACGCTTCTATTGGTTTTTTGCGCGGTGTCCATAGCCGATTCAACTTTTACTTTCATTCCTTCAACGATAACTTTTGCATAAATGAGCTCTTGCATATCGTTGGGTGAAATAGTGGCTATGCGCTCTTTGTTTTCGTTTAGCACCGACGATACATCCGATAACAAAACTAGCGGGCATACCATGGCTACAGCTAGCGCTGACGCTGCGTGGTCGGCATTGATATTCAATAGTTGCCCTTTACTGTCAGAGCCAATGGAAGAAACAATAGGAAGCCAATTATTTTCAACGAGCTCAGATACAAGTTTAGGATTTACTGTGGTCGGAGCGCCAACGCATCCAAGGGATTCACTTACTCGCTCACAGTGCATTAAATTGCCATCTAAAATACTAATTCCCACGGCTTTGCACGATTTAGCCTGAGCCATAGCAACAAGTTGTTTATTGACTGAACCCGCTAAAACACCTGTGACTACAGGCATGTGTGCATCGGGAGTGATACGCATGCCTAAGTGTTTCTGTGAAGTAAAGCCAAGGTCTTTTAACATGGCTTGTACTTGTGCGCCGCCACCATGCACAACTATGGGATTTACACCTTTTAGTAAACTAAGCTGGGTAAAAAATTGAGACGCAGCAGATTCTGACTCAAGTAACGCGCCACCTACTTTTATAATAATCGATTTTGTCATGCAACACCGCCAACGAGACCGGTTTGGTCAGGCCAACCATGACTTAAATTAACGCACTGAATAGCTTGTGTAGCAGCGCCTTTTAACACGTTGTCGATTGCGCTAGACACAATGATATAACCTTTTGATGTATCAATATGCCAATGTAAATCGCAAAACGGTGTATTTACCACGTCGTCCAATTTAGGGTTAGTGGCTTGTAATCTAACAATGGGATTATTTTGATAATACAGAGCAAATATCTCATTTACCTGCTCGGCTGTTACATCCGGTGATAATTTTGCAGTAATCGTAGCCAAAATACCCCGTTTGAAGTTACCTAAGTGAGGCGTAAAAATTACATCTTGACCCAAGTGTTGAGATATTTCTGGCGTGTGCCTGTGTGAAAATACACCATAAGCTTGCAAGCTAACTTCGCAAAAACTGTTACTGAGCGCTGCTTTTCTTCCTGCTCCGCTGACACCGGACACTGCGTTAATAAT
>CAYUZL010000342.1:0-7294 GCA_964449725.1 uncultured Alteromonas sp.
ACTGTAGAAACAGGTCTTAAACAAGACCTTAAATCTACTGGTAACGCTGAAGCAGCGTCTGCTGTTGGGAAAGCAATAGCAGAACGTGCGATCGAAAAAGGCATTAAGACAGTGGCTTTTGATCGCAGCGGTTTTAAATACCACGGTCGCGTTAAAGCATTAGCCGATGCCGCTCGCGAAGCAGGCCTTCAGTTCTAGGAGTAGATCATGGCTAAACAAGAAGTTCAACAACAAGGTGACTTGTTAGAAAAGCTAATCGCTGTTAACCGTGTTTCAAAAGTAGTTAAAGGTGGACGTATATTCAGCTTTACTGCACTAACGGTTGTTGGTGATGGTAGTGGTCGCGTTGGTTTTGGTTACGGTAAAGCACGTGAAGTGCCTGCTGCAATCCAAAAAGCAATGGAAAAAGCACGTCGCAATATGGTTGACGTTGACTTGAACGGTCACACACTACAGCACCCAATTAAAGGTCGTCATTCAGGTTCTAAAGTTTATATGCAGCCTGCATCAGAAGGTACGGGTATTATTGCTGGTGGTGCGATGCGTGCAGTATTAGAAGTTGCTGGCGTACAAAACGTACTTTCAAAATGCTACGGTTCAACAAACCCAATCAACGTAGTACGTGCAACTATTGATGCACTTACAGCGATGAACTCTCCAGCACAAGTTGCTGCGAAGCGTGGTTTGCCTGTAGACGAAATTTTGGGGTAATCAGACATGGCTACGATTAAAGTTAAGCAAACTAAAAGTGCAATTGGCCGTTTGCCAAAGCACAAAGCGACGCTCAAGGGCCTAGGCCTTCGTAAAATAAACCATGTTCGTGAGTTGGAAGATACCCCATCTGTTCGTGGCATGATCAACCGTGTTCATTACATGGTTGAGATAGTGGAGGAGTAAGATATGCGTTTAAATACTATTGCTCCTGCACCAGGAGCTAAAAATACAGGTAAGCGTGTTGGCCGTGGTATCGGTTCAGGTTTAGGAAAAACAGGCGGTCGAGGCCATAAAGGTCAAAAAAGTCGCTCTGGTGGTTCTGTAAAACCTGGATTCGAAGGTGGTCAAATGCCTATCCAGCGCCGTCTACCTAAGTTTGGTTTCACGTCACGTGTTGGTTTTGTTACAGACCAAGTTACATTGACTGAAATTGGCAAGGTTGAAGGTGACGTAGTTTCTCTTGAAACGTTGAAAGCAGCTAACCTCATTAAAAAAGATGTGTTATTTGTTAAAGTAGTAAAAAGCGGTGAATTATCACGTGCTGTTACTATCAGCGGATTAAAGGTTACAAAAGGCGCACTTGAAGCAATTCAAGCCGCCGGCGGTAAGGTAGAGGAATAATCTAAATGGCTAAACCAGGATTGGATTCGGGCGCTAAAAGCGGCTTGAGTGAGCTTAAATCAAGGTTGTTGTTTGTACTTGGAGCGGTGTTTGTATTCCGTTTAGGTTCTTATGTCCCTATTCCTGGAATTGACCCAGTAGTACTGTCTGAATTGTTCGAACAACAAAAAGGCACTATCGTTGAAGTATTTAATATGTTCTCCGGTGGAGCTCTTGAACGAGCGTCAGTTCTGGCTTTAGGGATAATGCCATACATTACAGCTTCCATTGTTATTCAGTTGCTCTCAGTGATGCATCCTCCAATGATGGAGCTGAAAAAAGAAGGTGAGGCAGGTAAACGCAAAATCAGCCAATACACGCGTTACTTAACGTTAGTATTGGCAACGGTTCAATCCTTTGGTATTGCGACAGGCTTGCCTAACCTAATTAATGGTTTGGTTGTTAATCCCGGGCTCGGGTTTTACTTTACAGCTGTTGTTAGCTTAGTTACAGGAACGATGTTCCTAATGTGGTTAGGTGAGCAAATTACTGAAAGAGGCATCGGTAACGGTATCTCTATTCTAATTTTTGCTGGTATTGTCGCTGGTTTGCCTACGGCAATTGGCCAAACAGCAGAGCAAGCAAAGCAAGGTGATATTAACATCCTGTTGTTGCTTCTAATTGGTGTTATAATCATAGGCCTAACCTATTTGGTTGTATTTGTAGAACGCGCACAACGACGTATCGTTGTGAATTACGCAAAGCGTCAGCAGGGACGTAAAGTCTTTGCAGCACAAAGTTCTCACTTACCTCTAAAGGTAAACATGGCTGGTGTTATTCCTCCAATTTTTGCTTCGAGTATCATTTTGTTCCCTAGTACCATAGCGGGCTGGGTTGGAACGAATGAATCATTTTCTTGGTTGCAGGACGTATCGTTATTACTTTCGCCTGGTCAACCTTTGTATGTGATGCTTTATGCTGCTGCGATTATTTTCTTTTGTTTCTTCTATACTGCGTTGGTATTTAATCCTCGTGATACAGCAGACAACTTGAAAAAATCAGGCGCGTTTATTCCTGGGATTCGTCCTGGTGAGCAAACGTCGAAGTACATAGATAAAGTAATGACTCGCCTAACGTTAGCTGGCGCTTTATACATAACCTTTGTATGTTTAGTGCCTGAATTTATGTTACTCACTTGGAACGTTCCGTTCTACTTTGGTGGTACTTCGTTACTTATCATTGTTGTGGTTATCATGGATTTCATGGCGCAGGTGCAGACTCATTTGATGTCAAGTCAATATGACTCTGTTCTGAAAAAAGCAAACCTTAAAGGCTACGGCCGCTAAGTATTGCAAATAAGGAGTGATGTAATGAAAGTTCGTGCATCAGTAAAAAAGATTTGCCGTAATTGTAAAGTTATTAAGCGCAACGGCGTTGTGCGAGTAATTTGCAACACTGACCCTAAGCATAAGCAAAGGCAAGGCTAGTCTCACTAAAAGTGGTATTTGTTTTGTAGATACCGGTGACGCATACTCGTTGCCGGTATTTTTATTGCAAAACGTCTACCTTAAGTTGCAATTTTGTTGGTGGATAAGTATCCTAACGGGCTTTTTAGGCTGCCAACATTTAATTAAGAGGAGTACTGTTAATGGCCCGTATTGCTGGCATTAACATCCCTGAACACAAGCATACTGTTATCGCTCTCCAAGCGATCTTCGGTATTGGCGCAACTCGTGCTAAAGAGATTTGCGTTTCTGCTGGTGTTGCAGAAGAAACCAAGATCAAAGATCTTGATGAAACAACAATCGATAAGCTTCGTGACGAAGTGGCTAAATTTACCGTAGAAGGTGATTTACGCCGTGAAGTTTCAATGAGCATCAAACGTTTGATGGACCTGGGTTGCTTCCGTGGTATTCGCCACCGTCGTAGCTTGCCTCTACGTGGTCAGCGCACTAAAACTAATGCGCGTACCCGTAAAGGTCCTCGTAAGCCAATTAAAAAGTAAACGGGGAATTTAGTTATGGCAAAAGCACCAGCTCGTAGCACGCGTAAGCGCGCTAAACGTCAGGTTGCAGACGGTATGGCTCATATCCATGCGTCTTTCAACAATACAATTGTGACTATCACAGACCGCCAAGGCAATGCACTTGCATGGGCGACATCAGGTGGTTCAGGTTTCCGTGGTTCACGTAAATCTACACCATTTGCTGCTCAGGTAGCTGCGGAGCGTGCAGGCGTAGCTGCACAAGAGTACGGTCTAAAAAACCTAGAAGTATTTGTAAAGGGTCCTGGTCCTGGTCGTGAATCGGCTATCCGTGCTCTAAATGCAACTGGTTACAAGATCACAAACATTACCGATGTGACACCTATTCCTCACAACGGTTGTCGTCCACCGAAAAAACGTCGCGTTTAATCGACGGACTGTTGGAGAAAGATCATGGCAAGATATTTGGGTCCAAAACTCAAACTAAGCCGTCGCGAAGGAACAGATTTGTTCTTGAAAAGCGGCGTTCGCGCACTAGACTCTAAATGTAAAGTCGATTCTGCGCCAGGTCAGCATGGAGCCCGTCGTGGCCGTTTGTCTGACTACGGTGTTCAGTTGCGTGAGAAGCAAAAAGTACGTCGTATGTACGGCGTGTTAGAAAAACAATTTCGTAACTACTACAAAGAAGCTGCACGTTTAAAAGGCAATACAGGTGAAAACTTGTTGCAACTTTTAGAGCAGCGCCTTGATAACGTTGTTTATCGTATGGGATTTGCTAGTACTCGTGCAGAAGCGCGTCAACTAGTGAGTCATAAAGCTATTGTGGTTAACGGCCAAGTAGTAAATATTCCATCGTTCAATGTTAAGGCAGAGGATGTGGTTTCTGTCCGCGAAAAAGCCAAAAAGCAAGCGCGTATCGTTGCAGCTTTAGAGCTGGCTGACCAGCGTGAGAAGCCTACCTGGATTGAAGTAGACAGGAACAAAATGGAAGGCACATTCAAGCGTGTTCCTGAGAGAACAGACTTGTCTGCCGAAATTAACGAACAGTTGATTGTCGAACTTTACTCTAAGTAATCATTTGATTTATAGAGAAAAGTTAACTAAAGAGGAAACATTGTGGGTTCTGTGACTGAATTCTTAAAACCGAGATTAGTGGAAATTGAAAACGTTTCTTCTACTCGTGCGAAAGTAACTCTAGAGCCGTTAGAGCGTGGTTTTGGCCACACTCTTGGTAACGCCCTTCGTCGTATACTTTTATCATCGATGCCTGGTTGTGCGGTGACGGAAGTTGAAATAGACGGCGTGTTGCACGAATACAGCACCAAAGAAGGTGTACAAGAAGACGTAATCGATATTCTGCTTAATCTTAAAGGTCTTGCAGTTAGCCTAGAAGGCAAAAACGAAGCAACCTTAACATTGGTTAAGTCAGGTGCGGGTCCAGTTGTTGCTGGAGATATTCAGCACGATGGCGACGTAGAAATTGCTAATCCTGAGCACGTTATTTGTACCCTGACTGGTGAAGCTGAATTAAGCATGCGCATCAAGGTAGAAATGGGTCGTGGTTATGTTCCAGCGTCTATTCGCCGTTCCTCTGAAGAAGATGATCGACCCATCGGTCGTTTACTGGTTGATGCTTCATACAGCCCAGTAGAGCGTATTGCTTATTCTGTTGAATCTGCTCGTGTTGAACAACGCACAGATTTAGACAAATTGATTATTGATATGGAAACAAACGGCACATTAGATCCTGAAGAGGCTATTCGTCGTTCTGCTACTATCCTTGCTGAACAGTTAGACGCATTCGTTGAATTGCGTGACATTTCAGTACCAGAACAGAAAGAAGAGAAGCCGGAATTCGATCCGATTCTTCTTCGTCCTGTTGATGATCTTGAGCTTACAGTACGTTCAGCTAACTGTTTGAAAGCAGAAGCTATCCAGTATATTGGTGATTTGGTTCAGCGCACTGAGGTTGAGTTGTTAAAAACGCCTAACCTTGGTAAGAAGTCGTTGACCGAAATTAAAGATGTGCTTGCTTCACGTGGTTTATCTCTAGGTATGCGCCTAGAAAATTGGCCACCTGAAAGCATCGCAGACAGAGATTAATCTTTAGAAGGATAAGACTATGCGCCATCGTAAGAGTGGTCGTCAGTTGAATCGCAACTCTAGCCATCGTCAAGCTATGTTCAAAAACATGGCAGGATCTTTGGTTAAACATGAAGTGATAAAAACGACGTTACCTAAAGCGAAAGAGTTACGTCGCGTTATTGAGCCTCTTATCACACTGTCAAAGCAAGATAGCGTAGCAAACCGCAGGTTAGCTATGGCTCGTACAGGTGATAAAGAAGTAGTAGGTAAATTGTTCAACGAATTGGGTCCGCGTTATGAAACACGTCCAGGTGGTTACATTCGAATTTTGAAATGTGGCTTCCGTACAGGCGATAATGCGCCAATGGCCTACGTAGAATTAGTAGACCGCCCTGAGCTTGAAGAAGCTGTAGAAGTTGAAGAGTTAGAAGATTAAGTTAATCGTGTAATAACGAGAAGCTTAATTACGATTGATATTGAAAAACCGTTCGTGTAAAACGAACGGTTTTTTTAATTTAAACATTTAGGAATACACTTTATACATAAATTTATTTATTTATTTCCTAAATAAGCCGCAGCTAATGCGCTATAGACATCCTCATTTGCTGTAAATAACCAGCTACTCAATAGCTATAACTCAATCCATACCGATTAGACGAACTTGTGCTTAATCATTGGGGTTAAGACCACCGAATCAAATAGCGACAAACATGTGGCAATGTAAAATGCTGATTAGTATTGCCAAATAATAACAGCTCAAGTACTTTACGCAGCAGAGATTAACCACAGATGCCAACAGCTGATACGAATGTGAAGTACGACGTCGTTATTTAAAAGATAAAAACAGTCGATGGGATTTTCTTATACGGTCACAAGAGTTGTTAGATTATTTCGTATTTACAAAAAACTGTGTAATTTTCGGGAAAAGAGAGTAAACATCGATTGTGGGTGAATAACTTTTTAAAAAAAGATAATATTGATATATCAGAAGGTAAGAAACTTATCTAGTTGATTGGCTTGAATGAAAATACTCAATTCAGCATAAAAAGCTAATGATATTAATAGGGTGCGAAGTTTGAAGATCATTGTTACAACGGAAAATACTGAACTTTGGTGTAATTTAGCAAATTCATTTGATGAGACGAATATAAAATTCATAGAGTCCTATAGTGACTTAGAAAGTGAAACAGAAAGCAGTTTTGTTTTTTGTAAACAACCAATATCAGATGTTGAGTGTTTAGTGAATGATTTAAAGTCTGGTGAAATTGAGTCTGCAATCGTTTTCTATCAGCAAAGTGAATTGCTTATCGCCGAATCGATAGCTAAAGGTGAATCCCTAAATAATAGTGCTAACAATTGGTTAAGAAAAAACCAGGCTCTACTGAAAACACAAAAACAGAATCGTCGAAAAATAAAGTTAGTAAACTTAAATCAAGCTTTGTTAAACCCGACGACTTTTATAAGTCAGATGGAAGAGATTGGAATCTCCGTCGTCAATCCTATTGACTATAAGTTGAATTCTGACTTTAATTTATTACTTGCGACCCAATACGTGCGGCAAGAGCGAGCGTTAACTGATTTCAATACCACACTAATCGCTAGTAGTTTACCTGTTAGTGAAACCAACGTTTTTTTCATCGACACCACCAATCTACTGAATCAAAATAATGCGCAAATCAAATCCATAGACCGACTAAATAGCGAATTGGATGGTGAACGTTCAATTATTGTGAAATTGAAAGAAGAGATTGACCAGCAAAACATCTCAATGGTTAAGCATGTAGACGATGTGAAGATAGAAAATAAGTTATTGGAGTTACAATTAGCGAGTGTGCAAGAAGAGTTAGAGCAAATTTATGTAAACTCCGAATCTCAAAAGCAGGAACACAAAGACAAAGAAACCGTTCTAAC
>CAYUZL010000343.1:0-9891 GCA_964449725.1 uncultured Alteromonas sp.
GGGCAAATTGGCATTGTGAAAACGCTCGAAGACTTGGCCGATGTAATCAGAGCCGTTAATATCATCAGGTACATGGGTAATCGGCAGCACATCCAGCTTAATGGCCTGCTCGGTAAATTGAGCTAATGTATTTCGTTGCAAAGCTTCATGAACATAGGTGTCTCCCAGTAAGTAACCGAATGTCGCCAATATCGAATGAGATGCGTTTAAAAAACGGAGTTTTACTTGTTCGTAGGGGGCAATAGCCTTTACAAACAAGGCGCCAACTTTATCGAAAGGCGGCCTTTCACCAGCAAAGTTATCTTCAATAATCCATTGGCTAAAAGGCTCGGCAGCCACAGGTGCCTCGTCATCAAGCTGTGTATGATTTGACACTTGCTGCCGTAATTTTTCGTTAGTTGCTGGCGTGACCCTATCCACCATAGACGCACTGAAACTCACCGCGGTTTTTACCCAGCTAAGAGTATCAGGACTGTGTTTTTCTAGTAGATGTTGAACACCTTGATGTAAGTACTCACCACCGCCATTCATATTGTCACAGCATAATATCGTAATCTTTTCTCTATTTGACGAGGCGCGCTGAATAAGGGCCGCCGCCAAATAGCCAAATACGGTTTTAGGTGCTTCAATACTGTTTAAGTCATGACACATATCAGCGTGGTTTGTGTCTATGTTTCCGTCTTTAACGTAATACCCTTTTTCTGTGATGGTGAGTGTGACTAGCTGTGTTGTGACATTGGCAACAGCCTTGATTACCGCGGTTGGATTTTCTGGTGCCACTAATATCTGGGTGAGAGCGCCAATGACTCTATACTCAGTGGATGAACCTAAAGTAGGCTGGGTATATAAGTAGTCTTGAGGTTTTAGCTTGTCTCGCATAGACGAGGATCGCAACGATACCCCTGTAATTCCCCACTTTGTTTCGCCTAAATTGAGCAAATCGTCAGAATAAACGGCTTGGTGAGCGCGGTGAAAATTACCTACGCCAAAGTGCACAATGGCAGAATCAATGTCGCATTTATTGTATTTAGGCGTAATAACGTCGCTTGATAACAGAGGGAGGTTTTTTGTGTTTAATCTCACTATACGCCCCCCGGATAACATTCTAGTATTTGCATGCCTTCAGACGATTCATATTCAAATTCATTAACGTTAGCAGGGCAAAAAAATCGCTCAAACTGGGTCAAGGATACAGTTTCATCGTCTAATCGCATTGTGCCCGCGCCTTCAACAACAACGCCTAAGAAAAAGGCGTCGTTATTTCGTTTAAAGGTACCTTTGATTTTCGTCCGTTTAATACTGAAACAAGGGGTTTGCTCTGGCCCGATTAACTTTTCTAAGGTATTTCCTTTGCCGTCATCTGAAATAAGCTGAGGGGTACATTTAAACTCTTGCTCTATATTCTCCGGAGGAACAGGGTCAAAGTTGAATACATCTAAGGCGGTGTCGATGTCTCTATTCATAAAGCGAGCAGCTTCTGGAATAACGTAACCACAGCGTTCAAATTCAAATCGCACTGCTAAGTCAGAAGGCTCCATAATTTCCAGCATCAGAATGCCTTCACCTAGGGCATGAGGTCGCCCTCCAGGTATTAAAAATACGTCGCCTGGCATTACCGGAATTTTGTCAAAACAGCCTTCAATGGCAGAAATATCCTGATTTTCAATCCACGACTTTAATTCAGCTCGGCTAGGTGGGCGTTGAAAACCTGCGTAAATATAAGGGGTTTCAATGTCATCTCGTGTTGCCAAAATAACATAGGCCTCGGTTTTTCCTCTTGGTGAATTTAAGCGCTGCTGGGCAAATTCTCGAGTGGGGTGGGCTTGGAAGTGTAAACGAGTTGCACTGTCGAGGTATTTTACCAAGGGAATGTCGTCTAACCCATATTCTTCGTGTCCTGAGTTACCCAATAGACGGGGTTTATCTTGCGCTAAAAGTTCGCGAAATATTTGGCTTTCGCCTTGGTCATTGACAACTTTGGCAAGCCCTTCGATGATATGCTCTCTGCCAACATTTTTTGCTTCAACAATAGAGCCAATCCAGTCTTCAGGAAAATGGGTATCTTCTGGATTTGCTTTCCCTTCTATAGTGTCTAACATTTTGCCACCGACATAGGTGCGCCAAACTCGATTTGCAGAAAATTTGATGATTTTTTTCATTGAAACACATTTATTTTTTGATGAATGCTTACTGTAAAGCATCTTGTTGTTTTTAAAAATACAATGTTAAAAATAATTTAAGAAGTTAACATTTGTTGAGGTTGAACTTTTAATGGCGAGCGATAAAAGCAGATTATTTGGGTTAAATAAGATTTGTAGGTTTTGTTACATTATTCTTTTGGAGAATGAATAGCAGTTTTGATAGCTTAGCTTTTGTACTTAATCATAACTTATGTTTTTTAAGGAGTTTTTCTTGAATTTATTCCATTCATCTATTTCTTTTTCCGTTTTTTTGCTCTTTTCAGGGCTATCCAGCTTTAGTGTATCGGCCAATGGTCTCGATGACCTCAAATCGGCGTTGTCTCGTTTAAACAAGGATGTTGAAATACGAGCTGATATTAGTTACCAGTTGTCTACAGAGCGTGAGCAAAGTGGAGAGTCTCAATTCAGAGAAGGCTCTGTAAAATTGTCTGTGCACAGCCATGAAAATGGTTTGGATACACAGGTTAGTTCGCAGGTAATGCAAAAGTTGAACGAAGAAGCCGCACTAAGAAATGAAAATGAAGATGCGCAGACACCTACAATTATGGCATTAAACAATGTTGACGCGGTAGGTATTAATCGATATTTGACCGCTGCGAAGGGGATAGAGCGAAGAGTCGATCAAGCAACCTTTGTTAACGAAACTACCATAGAGCGGGATGGTATCAGCCTTAGACAACTCAACTTTACTTTGCCACTGGAAAGCCTTATCCGAGATAAACAAGCACGAAAATATGTGCGTAAATTCTCTAGTAGCTATCAAGTGTTAATCGATAAAAACGGTGTGCCAGTGGAGGAACATTTAGTTTATGAAGGCTCGGGGCGAGCTTACATTGTAATAAAAGTTGCTGCGTCTGGAAGCATAGATGCTGAATTTCAAGAATATAACGGACGCTTGGTTAGAGTGAAAGACGAAGAAGTCGGCCGAACGGATTCAACGTTCGGAAAATACGAATCTATTGAGACGTTAATACTTAACATTATAGAGTAATCATTAGGGGGTAGTGTCTTATGACACTACCCCCTAGCAATTAATAAATTAAGCTTTACTCGCGTCTATAGGTAAACTGCGATGGCGTTTACCTGATGCTTGATACAAGGCATTGCTTAACGCTGGCGCAAACGGTGCCATTCCGGGTTCACCTAACCCTGTGGGCTTTTTGTTTGACTCTATAAAATGCACATGAACTTCGGGCATATCAGGAATACGCATCACGGGATAATCGTGAAAGTTACTGTTTACTACAGCGCCATCTTGGAATTTAATTTCGCAGTATTTTGACAGTGAAATCCCCATGGCGACTGCACCTTCTTGTTGTGCTGTAGCGCCGTCTTTATTTAATATTTGTCCACAGTCGACTGCTGAATCTACTCTTAGCACCTCGAAGTCATTACCTCGCATACGCACATGTACGGCCATAGCGACATACGTTTGGAAACTGTAATGAACGGCGATGCCAATCCCCTCTCCTGGAGGAAGCGTTTTACCAAAACCCGATTGTTTAGCCGCTAGCGCAAGAACGGCCTTCGAGCGAGCTACCTGTTCTGCTTGCTGGTCATTGCTGTTGTTATCGTAAAGTCGATTAAGCATGGTTACGGTATCAATGTTTTCTTTTTCAGCTAACTCATCGGCAAAAACACCATAGCTGAAACCCCAAAAAATGGCGTACACAGCTCGATACCAACCAATTCGGGTATGCGCCGGTGCTAACCCCGATTCACTGCGTAAATTTGCGATACCAAAAGGGTGGTTAGGTATGTCATTTATTGCATTTGCAGGTGCACGCTGAACACTTGGGTCGAACAAGGTATTTATTGATGGAAATGCGATACGGTGCAGCCAGCCAGTGACTTGCCCATTTTTGTCTACAGACGCTTCTATTCGCTGAGCGCTGTTTGAATGGTAGTAGCCTGTACGAGTATCTTCTTCTCGGGTCCATGTGAGTTGAATTGGCGTTCCTACTGCTTTTGATATAGCTGCGGCTTCTTGTACGTAATCACATTTGTATTTACGGCCAAATGCGCCTCCGCAAATCATGACGTTAACGTGCACATCTTTTTTATCCATACCTAAAAACTGCCCAAGCACACTTTGTATATCATCGGGGCTTTGCGTAGGTGCCCACACATCACAGCGATCGTCTTGCACATGTACAACACTGGCATTAGGCTCCATAGGCGCATGCACTAAATGGCCCTGGGTAAAAACGGCACTGTGAGTATAGGCTGCATCAGTAAAGGCTTGTTCTACATTTCCTCGTTGAGCAACTTTCTCAGCAGGAGCTTCTACATTTTTCACCAATGATTGCATGTAAGTGTTGGTGTCATAAACGCCATGGGGTCCTTTATTCCACTCAACGTTTAGCTTTTCAACACCTTGCTGCGCAGACCAAGAATTATTTGCAACAACAGCTACGCCGCCTAAAGAACCAAAAGGGACTTTCATCGGTGCTATTTCAACTACCTGTGATACCCCTTGTACTTTCATCGCTTCAGTTTTATCTAGCGATTTCAGTGTTCCCCCCATAACTGGACAATGAACGATTGCAGCATACTGCATCCCCTTCACTTTAGTGTCTACACCGTAAATACGTTTGCCCTGAATGACCATGCTAACGTCGTGTCTAGGTAAGTGAGAGCCGATATATTTAAAATCTTTAGGCGATTTCAACGTGGGTGTTTTGGGAGTCGGGAGTGTTGCTGCTATGGCGGCGAGTTCACCATAACCTAGCTTTTTACCTGAAGATTTATGAATAATAAAATGGTTTTCGGCATAGCATTCGTCAACAGAAGTGTTCCATACACTGGCACCTGCAGAAATTAGCAGCGCTTTAGCCGTGGCCCCTGCTTTTCGCATCGGTTCGTACATGGTGCGAATACTGGCTGAACCACCAGTAGCTTGGCTGCCGTATTTATCTTGATTACCTTCAGCTTGTTCTACGCGAACATAACTCCAATCGGCTTCCATTTCATCTGCGACCACAGAGGGTAATGCGGTACTGATCCCTTGTCCCATTTCACAGCGACCACTTTTAATTAAAACACGGCCATCTTTTTCGAGGTAAATAAATGCGTTTGGGCTAAACGCGCTGCCGTTGGCATTTTGACTGGTGTTCGAATTGGCTGACATGGAAATATTTAAACATAAACCGCCGGTGGCTAATGCCGATATTTTTAAAAAGTTTCGACGGTTTATCCCCGACTCTTTTTCTAATTCATCAGCAGCAACATTGTATTTCTGGCGCTCATTTTTTAATAAAAACTCGATATCTTCGCGCATTACGACACCTCTTTCGCTAGTTCATCAGCGGCGATGGAAATCGCTTTTTTGATGCGCTTGTATGTACCGCAACGGCAAATATTTCCTTGCATTCCCGACTCAATGTCTTGCTCTGAAGGCGACGGGTTTTGAGCAAGTAGGCTAGCGGCATTCATGATTTGCCCTGCCTGACAATAACCACATTGAGGTACACCTACATCTAACCATGCTTTTTGTAAGGGGTGATCGGCATTTTCTGATAACCCTTCAATAGTGGTGATTTTCCTTCCTGCTAATATGCCTACTGGCATAATACATGAACGGGTCGCTTGGCCGTCGACGTGGACTGTGCAAGCCCCACATAAGCCTTTACCGCAGCCAAATTTAGTGCCAGTAAACTCTAGCCTGTCGCGCAGAAACCATAAAAGGGGCATACTTTCAGGTACATCGATGTCGAATTCGACATCATTGATGATAATTGTTTTATTCATTGCAACTCCGACTAAAGGAAATTGAGGCTTAAAGTCTATAAACTAACGGGTAATTAACAATCTGACAACACTGTTCGTCGTTCACTTTAGCTAATCATCGAAGACTGATTGACAGATTCTTGGATTGACTAAAGATAGACTGATGAACAGGTGAAACAACCAACAATGGGCAAAAGTATTACTTTATTTGAACACACATTTGATGTTTTAGCGGAATGGCAACCGCAAAGAAATCAATGCCAATGGGCGATGGCCATTATTGTAAACACTCGTGGTCATAGTTATCGAAAGGCTGGGGCACTTTCTTTGATTAGTGATAGTGGAAAGCAACTTGGTCTGCTCAGTGGAGGTTGTTTAGAAGCAGATATTCGTTTAACGGCGCAAAAGAGTCTTCATTTGCAACGAGCTCAAATTAAAGAATACGACGGCCGATATAGCGATGACCTTGCTTATCAGATTGGGTGCGGAGGGGTTGTTACTGTGCTCTTCGTGCCGATTCACAAAGAGAATAACTTTTTGAATTTATTGCAGGTTTTTGAAAAGCTGAGCTTGCAGCAAATGGTTCCTTATTGTTTGAATTACACAATGAATTTAGGGCAACCCATTAACGTTAAAGCGAATACCCATGGGCAAAATGGCAGTGCGTTAAGCACGGTATTTCAACCTAAAATACACCTGCTTGTTGCCGGCGGGGGTAAAGATGCAATTCCAGTGTGTAATTTTGCTACTCAACTTGGATGGAATGTCACAGTTTGGGATCCAAGACCAAGCTATGCTAATCCACGAGACTTTACCCTCAGCCGTATTGTTACGTCATCGTCTTCCCAACTAAAAGAGTATGTAGAACAACACAAGGTACAATTTGCTGTATTGATGACCCATAACGTCATGCTTGATAGTGATGTACTGAGAGCATTAGCGCAAACTTCAATAGCACACATCGCTGTGCTCGGTCCTGAAACTCGGTTTTGCGACGTGCTGTATGAGGCTCGGCTTGATAAAAAAGATATTAAGCCAGCATTGTCGGGTCCTGCTGGACTGGAGATCGGAGGGGATTTACCTTCAAGCATAGCACTATCTATTGTGTCTTACTTTCACGCTACTGCTCATGGCAAAGCTGTTTGAAAGCTATACTCGCACTAGCCAAATCTTCGGGAGTGTCTATATCAATTGCAGCACTTTCTATATCTACAACATGGCAGTGTGGTGATGAATTGAGTAGTGATTTTGCGCCTTTATCTCCAGTTAATTGAGTTAAAGCATGAAATGAGGTTTTCGGAAAAATTGCGGGTATTCCTATGGTGCCTTTGTATCTAGCACTGACCATACGGTGAGGTTCCGATGCCCATGCACTAGTTAATTGATTTAAATCTTCGAAAGACACCATGACTTGATCACAAGTAACAAATAAAAGCCCATCAAATTTATTGAGACTTGCAATAACGCCTGCTCGTATAGACGTGGACAAACCTTGTGTAAAACTTGGATTGTTAATGAAGTTTAGCGGTGATCCACAAGGTTGTATTTGCTGTTTCACTAATTCACGATTTGCGCCGAGCACTACGAATATCGGCACATTTAATTTCGAGCAATTCTGTATACAGTTGTTGATTAGACTTTGTCCATTCATCATGGCGATTTGTTTAGGTGAGCCGAAACGTTGGCTTTTTCCCGCGGCTAAAATCACGACGGCTAAAGAAAGCGACTTTTTATACACTGAACGTCTCGTACTCATAGCGAAATGAAAAGACCAATACTATAGTTAGAATTAGGTGAATTGGGTCATTAATACGTAAATTACATTGTGAATTGGCAAACATTATCATTAATTAGTGTTTTTGGCGTGCTATTTAGTTTTAGCCTTTCTGTGCGTAGTGAAAATAAAGTCACCCTGCAATTAAAGTGGTTTCACAGCTTTCAGTTTGCAGGCTATTACGCAGCAAAGCATCAGGGGTATTACTCAGACGCAGGGTTCAACGTTGAAATACTACCTATCAATATAAATAGTTCCCCTTTGGAAAGCGTGGTTAACGGCGATGCTGAATTCGGCGTGAGTGATTCTAGCATTGTTTTACATCGATTAAATAAAAAGCCAGTGGTGATCGCAACTTCCATATTTCAAACAAGTCCGCTAGTGTTTATTTCTCTAAGAGAGCAGAACATTACTAGTGCGTATGATCTACGTGACAAGCGAATCATGTTCCAAAAAAGTATCGATGATGCGCCGCTTCAGGCTTTGATTCGGCAAATTGGGCTAGAAGAGCAAGATTATAATTACGTTTCTCATAATTATGAGGATGACGCCTTGCTGTCGGGTGATGTTGACGTTATGTCAGCCTATCGCTCTGATCAACCGACGTTTTATAAGTTAAAAAATATTGATGTAAATATTATTGATCCTGCGTCCTATGGCATCGATTTCTATGGAGATATGCTGTTTACCTCTGAAAGTTATATAGAACAAAATATCGATAGTGTAGAGAAGTTTGTTGAGGCTACAAGGAAGGGTTGGTTATACGCACTGGAACATAAAGACGAAATTATTTTTTTACTACAGCAAGATTATGGCGTGACGACTTCAACAGTAAAGTTGATGGAAGAGGCGACAATTATTGAGAGTTTAATTCGACCTCAATTTATACCTATTGGAACCTTATTCCCCAAGCGTTTTGAGCTTATCGAACAAGTATATAAAGACCTTGGCGCTGGAAATGTTAACGGCAACATAGATGGGTTGTTTTTAAGTGATTATAAATCAGCCTCATATACGTTTAATCATTGGGTTATATATGGTTTCTCTGGCTTATTAGTTTTTGCATTGTTGTTGTCCTTTGGACAACATTGGTTCAATCGTAAGCTATTGCGTTTGGTTCACTCGAAAACAGATGAGTTAGAACGTTTGAATTATCGACTCACTCAAAATAATCTGCAATTAAGTGAAGCAACAGAAATAGCTGAGTCTGCAAATACTGCAAAATCCCTTTTTCTATCCAACATGAGTCATGAAATTCGCACACCTCTAAATGGTATCTATGGCGCATTACAGTTGTTTTCCAAAAATGATCTAACAACGAAAAATCAAGAGCTTGTTGAATATGCCTTACAGTCGAGTAAAAGCTTGATGACGATTATCAATGACATCCTAGATTACTCAAAAATAGAAGCAGGCAAGCTCGTGTTCGAGGAACTTCCGTTTAAATTTAACGAAATTGTTGATTCGGTGGTGTTGGATCTTAGTGTTCTGGTAGAAAAAAAAGAGCTAAATTTTAATGTTGAAATTGACGAAGATTACCAAGATGGCTGGATAGGTGATTTTGTTAGAGTCAAACAGGTATTGCTGAATTTATCTAGCAATGCAGTTAAGTTTACATCGCAAGGCGAAGTGACAATACGAGTTATGACAGGTAAGTCCCTGCGTTTTAGTATCCAAGATACTGGCGAAGGGATCCCTAATGATTTGAAACACAAATTGTTTAACCGATTTGAACAAGTTAATGTGTCGACAACACGAAAATACGGCGGAACTGGGTTGGGGTTGTCTATTGTGGAGTCATTAGTCAACATGATGAAGGGAAAAGTTAAAGTAAGGAGTGAAATGGGAGTAGGTAGCTGCTTTGATGTCTCCTTACCGCTCAAACCATATGCCAAACCGACAAAAGAGCCTACGACAAGCGTCGCTATCCAAACACCTGACTTTTCATCAAAATGTATTTTGGTCGCTGATGACAACGAAGTGAACCGTATTGTTGTTGGCTCTATGTTAAAAGAAACGAATGCATCTTTGGTATTCGTGTCTGATGGATTGGAAGCCGTGAATGCGGTCGAAGAAACGATATTTGATTTGATTCTAATGGACATTCAAATGCCGAACCTAGACGGTCTAGAAGCGTGTATAAAAATCAAAAAAGAACATAATAATCTTCCAATAGTGGCGTTAACC
>CAYUZL010000344.1:0-4692 GCA_964449725.1 uncultured Alteromonas sp.
CTACCACTGAATTGGCATTGGCTTACCGTTCTCGAATTTTAGATGCTCGTCCTGTCGGCAGTGACTTCGAGCCTCTAGTTACCTTGTATTTAACGAATAATACGACAAGTCAGGATATTCGCGAAGCTAAACAAGCAGGAATTGTTGCGTGTAAATTATATCCAGCAGGAGCAACGACCAATTCTGCAGCGGCTGTGGAAGGAATAGAAGCGCTTTATCCTGTATTTGAAACAATGGCAGAAGAAGGTGTTTTACTCTTAATTCACGGAGAAGTGACCGATTCTCATATCGACATATTTGACCGAGAAAAGTGCTTTATCGATCAGCACTTGAGTAAAATTGTCGATGCATTTCCAACGCTAAAAGTTGTGTTTGAACACATAACAACAAAAGACGCAGCTGACTTTGTACTAGCAAGTTCAGCTAATGTGGCGGCAACAATTACACCTCAACACTTATTGTTGAACCGCAATGATTTACTCGTTGGGGGAGTTAAACCTCATAATTATTGTTTACCTGTGCTGAAACGCAACACTCATCAACAAGCGTTAAGAGCTGTGGTAGCCGCGGGCTCAGAAAAGTTCTTTTTAGGTACGGATTCCGCACCTCATGAAAAGCACGCAAAAGGAAGCGCTTGCGGCTGTGCTGGTTGTTATAGTGGTTGGAGTGCGATTGAGCTTTACGCAGAAGTGTTTGAACAACTCGGCGCAATGGATAAGTTAGAAGGCTTTGCCAGTATTTTTGGACCGCAATTTTATGGCTTACCTGTTAACCAAGATACCATTACCTTATCGAAACAATCTTGGGGTGTGCCTCAAGAAATTACGTTACCTAATGGTAACCCTATTGTCCCGTTTTATGCTGGGCAAACCCTTAACTGGAAGTTAGACGTATAATTTATGAATTCAATAGACAGTTTTATTACTCATTTAGGTATTTCAGAGCTTACCCCTATTCAGTCTCAAGTCATAGAAAAGTGGCAAGATACAAAAGACATTATTGCTTTGTCTCCTACTGGAAGTGGTAAAACATTGGCGTTTACGCTTCCAACTTTGATGTCTATGGATATGGCATCATTTAAAACACAGTTTTTGGTGCTTTGCCCAACCAGAGAACTTGCTAGCCAAGTGGCTGACCAAATTCGCAAAGCAAGCCAAATAATCCCTAATTTACATGTGAATTGCTTAATTGGCGGAGATGCCATGGGGCCACAGATTCAATCGTTGAAAGGGGCGAACCACATAGTTGTTGGAACACCCGGTCGTGTCCGAGAGCATGTTGAAAAACGCCGTCTCGACCTTTCAGCCGTGCACACTCGCGTTCTAGATGAAGCCGATAGAATGTTAGAAATGGGCATGATTGATGATGTAGAGGCGATATTATCGACCACACCAGATTCAAGCAAAACGGGGTTTTTCTCAGCAACTTTTGCTGATCACCTAGAGGCACTCTGTCAGCGTTGGTTATCGAAACCTGTTCGAATCGACGTGAGAGAAGGAACTGCGGAGCCGAAAATAGAACAAAAGATATTTTTGGCTGAAGGGAAGCAAAAAGTGAATGGGTTATGCGCTTTGTTAACCGAAGAGCAGCCTGAAAAAGTGATTGTATTTGTGCAAACGAAAAAAGGCACTCAAGCCTTATTTGAAGAATTGAAAGACAAAAGTTTTTCGGCAATTACTATTCACGGTGATTTGGAACAATATCAGCGCGAACGTGCGTTAACTAAATTTAAGGTTGGGGCTGCAAATGTACTGGTGGCTACTGACGTAGCAGCACGAGGGTTAGACTTGCCTGCAGTTGATTTAGTGGTGTCATTTGATTTAAGTGAAAGTGACGATACTCATAAGCATAGAATTGGTCGCACTGGTAGAGCTGGTCGTTCGGGTAAGGCCTTTATGTTTGCTACTCCAAGTGAGCTTGATGTAGCAAAAAGTCGGTGCAAAGGATCGGATTTACCCAAGCCCTCTGGTGTTGAGCATTTGCGATTTCATGCTAACCGAGTGAGGGAAGCAGAGTATCAAACGATTGAGGTTCGAGGCGGAAAAAAAGACAAGTTGCGCAAAGGCGATATTGTAGGTGCGTTAATTAAAGAAGCCGGTATTCCATCAGATGATATAGGCGATATTATTTTAAACGCTAAAACCACCTTTATTGCAGTGAAAATACGCAGTGTTAAGCGCACATTACAGCAATTTCGAGAAGGGAAAATAAAAGGTCGTCGCTATTTGGCGAACCGATTTTAGTTTAATTAATTCACAATGGAATGCGCCTAGTGTCACAGCAAACATCGGTCAAAGGAAAGCACCTGCTCATTAATTTATATGAAGCGAAACACCTCACCAGTTGTACCTTTATTGAAGAACAGCTTGAACGTGTGGTAAGGCTTTGTGGTGCTACTTTACTGAATATAAATATTCATAGTTTTGGTGAAAACCAAGGTGTGACCGGTGTTGCTATGTTGGCTGAATCTCATATTAGTATACATACTTGGCCAGAAGATGAATTTGCCGCGATTGATGTATTCATGTGCGGCGATTGTGATCCTGAAAAAGCGGTTGTACCACTAGAACAGGCATTTGAAGCAAAACGAATTGAAGTCACCTGTATTTATAGAGGAACAGTGGGAAATAGTGAGAAGGCGTTCAAATAAAAATGGATGAGCTGGAACGGGATAAAAAACAAAGTCAAGCGCTTGTCTACGCAGCTTTCGTCGCAGGACTATGCTCTATTGTTTATGAGCTACTCATTGCCACCACAGTGTCTTATTTCGTTGGTGATAGTGTCACTTATTTCTCTTTGACTATCGGCATGTATATGGCGGCAATGGGCGCGGGGTCGTTTTGTTCTAAGTTTATTGGCGAAAAACTCGTAGACTACTTTTTGTTATTGGAGATTTTGCTGGCTGCTATTGGTGGCTTGAGTGTGCCGCTGCTTTACCTTGCATACACTTATGGCGAATTATTTATGCCAACCTATGTTGTTACAACGCTATTGGTTGGGTTTTTAATTGGTATGGAAATTCCCTTTTTAACGCGCTTAATGGAATCGTTTCAAAGTTTAAAGGTGAATATTGCCCATATTTTATCTCTTGATTACGTAGGAGCGTTAATAGCAACACTTGCCTTTCCATTCTTTCTACTTCCGGTATTTGGTAACTATTTATCATCTTTAATACTGGGAGTGGTTAATTTATCCATTGTGATGATTGTGTTTATTTGTTTTAAAAGTCGAAAACTGGCTTTGGAACATTTGATTAAAAGGGGTCTATTCATTGTTTTTGTTATCTTGTTATTGGGTATTGTGTTGTCTCAAACTTTATTGGAACGATGGGATCAATCGCTATTTAATGACAGAATTGTCCATGCTGAACAAACACATTATCAAAAAGTCATTATTACGAAAAACGAAGACGATGTACGGTTATACCTTAATGGCAATATTCAGTTTTCCTCAGTGGACGAGTATCGATATCACGAGGCTTTGATCCATTTCCCGATTGCTTATAAAAGCACAAGTGTGCGCCGTGTTTTATTATTAGGCGCTGGCGATGGGCTTGCGGTAAAACAACTATTGAAGTATCCAAAAATTGACGAAATTGTATTGGTAGATTTAGACCCAAAAATAGTTGAAATTGCAAAAACGAACCCGCATCTTCACAAGCTCAATAATGGCAGCCTTTACGATGAACGAGTCACTACAATTGCGTCGGATGCGCTCGTCTATTTAGAAAATAATCAAGTCAAATTCGATTTGATTGTGGCCGATTTACCCGATCCTAATAATTTGTCGTTAACGCGACTATATAGCAAATACTTCTATCACCTCGCCCGTCAAAATCTCTCCGATGACGGTGTATTTGTTACTCAAGCAACAAGCCCTTATTATGCGACTAAAGCGTTTTGGAGTATTGCAAACACAATTAAAAGCGCGCAATTTAAGTACGTTATTCCTTATCACGCACAAGTGCCAGCATTTGGTGATTGGGGATTTGTAATGGCAGTGAAAACACATGGGGCGTTACTCGAAAATTCAAAACTCACAGTAGAAACTCAATTTATAACGGAAGAGACGATACCTACAATGACAGTGTTTCCAAAAGATATCGTGTTGCTTTCTGCAAAGATTAACCGCCTCGACAGGCCTGTATTGCTAGATTACTATTTAGAAGGCTGGCGAAGCCACGGATACTAGCTGTTCACTCTTTCCTATTTTCCCCTTACACTGTTGCTTACTTTTTTTTATGTGAGTTTATGCAAGTGATTAAATTGATATTTCATCGTTTTATTGTGTTTTGGGCCGTTGCATCAGCCTTAGTGTTGACTGGCTGCGAGTCTGTTGACGTAGTTGAGACTCATGATGCTCAGACCTACCTTGAGTTTCGGGAGCTGCAAGATGCCTTTCAATCTAGCGATGGCAAAATTAGCTACATTGATGCCGGAGAAGGTGAAAAGGTGATTTTGTTATTGCACGGCGTGCCTAGTTCGTCTTGGTTGTATCGCAAGATGATAGATAACTTAGTCGCCGACGGTTATCGCGTTATTGCGCCCGACATGCTGGGTTTTGGCAATAGCGACAACCCAGATGGTTATGACGTCTATGCGCCAGAACAACATGCAAAACGCATTTTAGCACTAATGGATTCATTGAATATTGATACTTGGACTCATGTTATGCACGACGCAGGTGGTGTGT
>CAYUZL010000345.1:0-3377 GCA_964449725.1 uncultured Alteromonas sp.
GTATATAAATATAAAGAAAAAGACTGTTTTCACGACAATACTCAATTGATTATAGTTAAATAAATGTCTTTACGACCGAGGACCGCCGTAGGAAAACTATTATTTAGAGGGCCTACGCTATGCGTAACGTTTAACCCAAACCTAGGAGAAAGAACAGTTTTATTATACTGAGCCATATATGTGGGATCTCTAAAGTTAAAATACACCGCTCCATTTGTAGGGTCAATACCAATTGATCTATCAACTCTGACTTCTTGAACAATAGTGCTAATACTTTGACGAATAGCTATCTCTGCCTTATTAGTTAGAGGAGCTAAAGTGGTTGGAGCTGTTTTAGGCCTTCCAGAGCCAAATTGTTCGTCTCCGTTAATAACAGTATGAGCTATTAGTTTACGCGCTTCATTAATATCTGTTCCAGATAACGATCTTGTTTCATTAAAAACTATATTACCTACTTCGTCATCAGTTAGGGAACCCTTTGCGCCTCTTGATATCGGTTTATTTATTGACTGTGTAGCTTGATTAAAAAGAAACTGGAACGCGCCAGTCTGGGCGCCATTACCAAACTTCCCACCAGATACTACAGAAGCGGTGCCACCAATTACAGCAGAAATAGCCGTGTTAGCAACTAACTCAGGAAATGAACCAATATCTCCACCTCCTGGCAAAAATGCTCCTCCTAAACCTTTAGTCACTCCAGCACTAAAGAACCCATGACCAAACTTGCCCCCTTGTAATTTGGCAGAAACACCTCCAACCAATGCATGGGCGGAAATTTGCTGCGCCACTTGGCCAGCTGTTAATAAGTTACCACCAAAGTTTATTGTTCCATTTCCTGCTCTAGCAACTTCACTGAAATGATTTCCTATTTGACTAAATGCATAAGCAGATACAGCAGCTGTAAACGCCCCCCTAAGAGCCTGAGAAGATGAACCTCCCGTTGCGCGAGTCAGTTCATAATTAAAACCAGCAGCGCAGGCAGGTGCCCAAGGACCACAAAACACTGAAGCTATACTTCCTGCTATCCCTACCGTCTCTGCGCCGAAAGCTTTAGACAACCCTCTAAGTATCTGCCTTCCTATTTTTTTGTGAAAGTTGTGTACTGCTCTATGGAACAAGTGTGTAAAGAAATACCCACTAGGATCGGTATAGCTCAACGGGTTATTCAATACATAAGAATAACGATTATAACTCTGCGAATTCTTAGGAGCCTGAATATGCGGATCAGCCTGCAAAAATCTCCCCAAAGTAGGATCGTAAATCCGACCATTCATATGAATAATGTCTGCATGATCTACATGCTCATGGCCTGTAAAACCACGTTGGGTAAAGGTGGCTACGTCGTTAACATCGACGATGCTTGTTATAAAATCTTGGGGAATATCTTGCTTGATAATCGCGCCCCATAAGCTTTCGTCTACGTCTTCACGTGCGCCCCACACATCAAAAAACAGTTTTTTGACTACCGTGCCATTGTCATCGGTAATACTGTCGATAGTACCTAGGTGGTCTTTTTGTAAAAACTGATTTTTGACTAACCCACTTTCACTGTAATAGGTTTGAATGGCATTGGGTAAATAACGGCGAAGCTCTGTTCGCTCGTTGTCAACATACACCACTTCTGTATTACCTATGTAGTAAATTTCGGTTGTTTTGTCGCCTGTAATTGTTGTGCGTTTATAACGGCTGCGGTTGTTGTCGTATACAAACAAGGTGGTTTCGTCACTGGTTTCTATGCGAGTTGGCTTATCAAAATCACTGTAAACAATTTCTCGCTGTAACTCATCATTAACGTATTTATGGGTTTGGTTGCCATTTTTGTCGTAACAGAAGGCTTGTTTACCCACAGAAGATAACGCATTCGTTCCCGTGCCAGCACTGCTATTGCACACACTATGGGATTCACCGTATTGATAAGTAGCACCATTTTCAACGTCGTGCTTAGTTAAAATATTGCCATTTGCGGCATAAGTCACTTTTTGCGCATCATTAACATTTAATAAGCGGTTTACGTTGTCGTACGCAAAAACCTCGCTATACCCTTCGCTACGGTTATGAGTTAAGCTTCTGTTTCGTGTGCGCAGGTTACCAATGCCGTCGAACTCATACGTATTATTCAATACGATTTGGTTCTCGCTATTGGTAGACAAAATACTTTGTAAATAACCATTGGCAGGGTTGTATACCTGCGTTGTGGTTACACCATTGCCTTGAGTGTACTGGGTTACATTGGCATACGCGTCTATAGCGGTGTTGGTTTGATAAACCGCTGCGTTTGCTGCATTGCTGTTACGGGCTTCCGTTTGCGTAATCATGTAACCACGGTCGTTGTAAGCCATTCGCAAGCCCACACAAGTGGCCAGTTCATTTTCATAATAAACGCCATCTTCGCTACTGAAGCACCCCATTACGCCTTCTTCGGCATCAAATTGTTGAAACACGCGCCCAATTTCATCGTAAGTGGTTTGTTGTACATAAGGCGTACCCTCTAACCACGTAATTGTTGTATCAGGGCGGCCAAATTGGTCGTAGAAGTAATGTTTTTGTGGTTTATTTGCGATACAGTCGCTGCCTGATGTCATGCATTCTTTAACAGCTAAGTGCCTGTTAAATTCGTACACTGTAGTTTCAGAGCCCAACTTACGCTCAACAGTTCTACCTAAACTGTCTCGTTTAAAAGTGGTTACATTATTACGCGCATCGGTTTGCGCTATGAGTTCACCCGCAGCATTGTAATCATATGACCAATTGCCTTTATTCGGGTCGCTCATGGCTATTTTACGGCCAAGCACGTCAAAGGTAGTCGTAATAGCGACCCCATCAACACCTAAGACTTTGGTTAAATTACCCGTTGCGTCATAGTGGTAATTTAGCGTTCCACCTTCATCTTCAACCGTAACAGTTTGCCCCAGCTCGTCTTTGACTTCTGTTTTTTCTTGCGTAATTACACTGCCATTAGGCGTGTAAAACGACACTGTGGTTTTACTTGTTAAACCATCATATAAAATGCTACTTGTGGTGCCATCCGGTGTTGTAGAGCTTTGCATCCGGCGGAACTCGTCGTAGTCATTTTCAGTAAACAAGTTACTTGCAATGACTCTAGATTTAGACGGTACCGATTGTTCAATCACATTACCATAACGGTCGTAGCGGCTGTATTGATAGATATATTCGCCACTTGCAAAACTTTGTACCACACTGGCCACTTGGCGCCCTACGTTATCGTAATAGCTCCACGAAGTGGGTTTGCCCGATGCCGTCGAACGCTCAACAAAGTAATAATTTTCACTAATACTAGGGGCACTAATGTCACTAGAATCTTGTGCCAAACGGCGCTGCATTTCCGTTCTCTGCCCCAGAGAATTAACACTTCCCAC
>CAYUZL010000346.1:0-13975 GCA_964449725.1 uncultured Alteromonas sp.
GACACAGACCAAAAAAACATTGAGGTAACGGTCGGCATTAAAAAGTCAAATCAAAAATAAGTGTCAGTTAGTAAATGTATCAGCAAAAATTGTAACAAATAATAAAATGCAGTAAGCATGCTAATTACAATACTATGCTGCCACACTGAATAATTTCGCACGAGTTGATATTACGTGACCAAAATAAAGACGGTGGTACTCAACACAAGTCTGTGCACCCCCAAAGGCGTTCCTAATAGAATATCTAAACCAATACCCGTAATGAATGCTCCAGCAACATTTAAGCGGTGCGGTAAAGCCATAGCCCAATAAGATAAGACTATTAATGCCCAGTCTGGGCGATATATATCCACCAGCGCTGGCAATGGAACGATTTGTAGAACCAAGGCCACAATAATCGACAAGGGAATAGTAAAAAATCGGGCCATCATTGTACCGTCTCTCCCTCTAAAGAAGTTTCTTGCTCTAAAAGTAATACGTATTTTATGCGATCAAGAGCAGCAAGAGGCGTGGCCAATACAGTCGCAAATTCTTGTCTTTCATCCTTATCAACCTTACTCACTTTCGCTACAGGATACCCCGCTGGAAAAACACCCCCTAAGCCAGACGATACCAATACGTCGCCTACTTGAACATCTGAACTGTGAGTTACGTGTTCAAGAAACAATTCATTAATACCACCACTCCCACTGGCAATAAAACGAATATTATTTCGCAGAGACCGCACTGGAATACTGTGTGTCACGTCAGTAAGTAACAACACTCTGCTATTGGTTGTACCTACTTCCATCACTTGCCCTATCACGCCAAATTCGTCAACTAGAGCCTGGGAACGGTGGATACCACTGAGAGTTCCTTTGTTGATCATGATTTGGCGAGAAAAGGGATTTCGGTCAACAGACATGAGTTCAGCAATAATTTTCTTATAGTCTGCGGCAATAGGCGCATCCAATAAAGCCCGTAAATCCTTGTTTTCTTGCTCTAAAACAGCAAACCTCTGTAGTTTTTCACCTGCAATAAATAGTTGGTCAGTCAATCGTTGATTTTCAGCGACTAAATCTTGATGGGAAGTCAGTTTCTTCGCACTTAAATTAAGTATCAGACTAGGCAAGTTTGCTATGTATTGAAGTGGACTAAGCGCCGAATTTAGATATAGACGGGTAGATTGAAAACCATCTAGCTTATGATCAACAAAAATCAATGTACAAGACAGTATTACTGCCATCGTTAGCCGAGTAGCTAACGACGGCCCTCGGGAGAAAATGGTATCCATTTTTACCCCGTTTTATTATTCGTAAGTGAACAGATCGCCGCCGTGCAGGTCAATCATATCAAACGCTTTACCACCCCCACGAGCAACACAGGTAAGCGGGTCATCTGCTACAACAACTGGAATACCAGTTTCTTCCATTAGTAAACGATCTAAATCTTTTAGTAATGCGCCACCGCCTGTTAACACCATACCTCTTTCAGAGATATCGGACGCTAATTCAGGAGGAGATTGTTCCAGTGCTACCATAACCGCAGATACGATACCACTTAGTGGTTCTTGTAGCGCTTCCAAAATTTCATTGCTGTTTAAGGTAAAACCTCTAGGCACACCTTCAGCTAAGTTTCGGCCACGAACTTCAATTTCTCTGACTTCTTCACCGGGGTAAGCTGCGCCAATTTCGTGCTTAATTCGCTCAGCAGTTGCTTCACCCACTAAAGAACCAAAGTTACGTCGTACATAATTAATGATGGCTTCGTCAAACTTATCTCCACCAATTCGAACTGATGAAGAATACACCACTCCATTTAGTGAAATAATCGCCACTTCTGTGGTACCACCACCGATATCAACAACCATAGAGCCTGTTGCTTCAGACACGGGTAAGCCTGCGCCAATAGCAGCAGCCATAGGCTCATCAATCAAAAAGACGTCCCGAGCACCAGCCCCTGATGCTGACTCTTTAATTGCTCTGCGTTCTACTTGCGTCGATCCGCAAGGAACACAAACAAGCACTCGAGGGCTTGGTCTTAAAAAGTTATTGTCATGCACCTGTTTGATAAAATGCTGCAACATTTTTTCGGTAATATAAAAGTCAGCAATGACACCGTCTTTCATTGGGCGAATAGCGCGAATATTGCCAGGAGTACGTCCCAACATTTGTTTCGCCTCTGCACCAACCGCAGCAACACTTTTAGGGCCACTTGCACGCTCTTGTCGAATCGCGACAACTGAAGGCTCGTTAAGCACAATTCCCTGATCTTTTACATAAATCAGCGTATTCGCGGTTCCGAGGTCTATGGATAAATCGTTGGAGAACATGCCCCGAAGCTTTTTTAACATGAAATCTATGTTCCTTTTTGTGTACAAATACGGACACCAATCCTTACATGGTAACGTAAATTTTTGTGCTAGTCCTCACTAGTTATCTCTCTAGTATGAAATATTCTGTCATTACCTCGAAACAAGCCAAATGACACTAGTGCGCTAGGCGCATCGTTATCATCAATAACGCCATCATTATTCCAATCAAAATTCAGGTAATCGGGCCATGACACAGTATTTACTGAAGGCACAAGGGACAAACGTACACTGCCTCGCTCCCCGTTCATCGGAGCTGAAAATACAAGATCTGTAATACCCGATTGACCATCATCTAAGTTCCCTGAACTTGAAATATTGCTATATTGACCACTAATATCCACCTCCGTTCCTTGAGACTCATTTATTACTGATAGTTCGCCATCCCCTTGCTCAAAGTCTATCGGGCTACAAGTGTCATCTACATTCAGTAACCAATTTCCAGAACTAAAAAACTCCGCTTGTAAATTAACTCGTAACGAACGCGTTTCTGGACCAAACGTATTAATTAAATTTAGCCTTCCATAACGTTGTTCAGCATCACCAACATTTTCAATACGAAATTCACTACAGCTTCCTGTGTTGTTTTCATCAATGTAATCGGGCCTGTAGCACACGCCATCACTATCGGTAAGTATTTCTGCGGTCAATGCCATTGAAAAGTCAGTATCAAAAGGCGCCAAGCTGCTATCTGGCACGTCGACTTTTTCGTAAGTCACTTCAACACCCTCAAACAACACTTCACCTATACCGTCAAATACATCAATGTTATCGAGTAAAATTGACGCACTTGATACATCGGCAATAACATCAAATTCAAAGACAGAGTTATCTTCCAGTGAAAGCCCATTTGTTAACTGAGACACTTGAGGAGACAGCCGCCATTCCGTATCGGCGTATAAATTAGTGATTTGCCCATTTGCATTCAATGCGGAAACCGAATATTCAGGTTGTGCGCTGGCATCAAAGCGACTGGCTAAACCAATATAAGAAAATTCATCGCTGCAGTTTGGTTCCACGATAGGAGTATTCGACATGACGTCAAAGTACGCAGGAATAAAGCGTCCCAAAGTAACAGAGTTACTATTAATGACATTGCCTAGATATGCACTATCTCTGACGGTTAACCGATAACTCCCTACTTCATTATTTTCCGCGCTATTTGACGAATAGACACCGTTACTAAACGAGGTGCTTCCAGGAACCGACAAAAAAGACGGTGAGAGAGCACTTTGCAAATCAGAATCGCTGTCCAGCGTTAGCTCTGCTTCTAAGCTTTGTGTAATGCTACTGGAAGACGGGGCTAGGCGTTCATAGGTGTATTGCAGGTCTGAACTCGCATAACTCGGAAGCGGTGAATTTCCCACATCGCCCAGTGCATAAATAGATATAGTAAAAGGTACGCCTGCAATATGAGGTGAACTGGTATTTTCGGTAATCACTAGATCTGCGGGAATGCTATCGAACAAACTACTACCGCCAGAGTCAATACTAAAATCAGGGTAGTCCCCCGATGCTGAAATCGCTAGTCTACCTGCATCGTTATATGTCCCTTCAAGACTAGCGACACCGTTGTTATCAAAGTTCAGGGAAACAACACCGCTCGATTCCCCCGCAGCATTATTCACAGGGACATTACCAAAAGGCACACTACAAACATTGGTTGAATAAGGAGCGCCAGTGGTAACACAGTCATAACTTAATGTTACATCTTGCTGTCCCGTTAAGGCACCGACACAGACACCAGCATCATCTTCCACCGCTCTTATCCCTAGTCGACTCAAACTGGACTCCGCAACAATATCAGGCAATGAAGTAGACAATCCATTGTTCCTATCAACGAAAACAAATGCTGCATTGCGAAACGTTAATTCACAGTTAGGATCAGAGCATTGAGTCACTTGGGTAGCGGATGAAATACCATCTTGCCCCGTCGCTGTTAGTTCAAGAGGTAGAGGTAGTGTTGACGAAACATCAAACGTTGTTTGCCCAACAAAACTGATTTCTTGATTGCTTGAATTCGTTTGTGGCACAGTAACAGTCACCTCTTCAGGGAATAAATTACAACTGCTGTCTGCACATGCTGTTATAGTCACTTCAGATGACTCACAGGTTAATCCTGTAGAGGGATGAGTGATCATATAAAACAATACGCTTGCGGTATCATCACCGCATAATCCCGTGCTTTCTAATGCATCAACTTGGCTTTCATCAAAGGTTATTCGGACTCGATCTCTTAACCTGAGAGAGGACGCATTTACTGCTCCGTTAATAGTACTATCGTTACCAAAATCAACGCTATCTTCAGAAAAGATAAATCCATTGACGTCAGTTCTATCGCCAAAATCTGCGTCATCATACAACCCCAGAAAAAATTGCCCTGAATTTGCTCCGTTTGCCGTATTAAAATCTACGTCATTGCCTGCTGTTAAGGTATTGACAAACAAAGATACATTTTCACCGCTTGGCACCATAATATTAGTTCTGTCACCTAATATTAATCTATCAATGAAATAGATACCCTCGGTCAGTATGATGTCTCCATCACTTCTTGTTTGTAGAAAATCAATACGAGTAACATCATTGCCAACGAATGTAACAGTTGCTCTATCACGTAGGCGAATGTTTCTATAATCTCCGGTTGTCACAGACTGACTTTGGTCATTATTGATAGTAACATTCGAGTTCGAAGTGCTTTCTTCAAAATCAGGTAAGGTGAGTCCACTACTAGTTTCACCGCTGGAAATACATGGCCCGCTGAAACAGGTATTTCCATTTGCTTGGGATGACGTAATCGTCATTGCATCGATAACCGTGCCACTATTGATCAATTGAGCTCCAAACCCAAACTGGATACTTCCATTACTATCAAAAGATGAAGCTCCACTAGGAAATGTTGCCGTACATTGTTGTGCCGAAACCAACTGACTTGTGTTTAAAATCAAGCCAGTCAATAGTAATTTAAACATCCTTGTCACAATCGAACTACCCCATCACGGGCCAAGGTTCTGCTGGTCCATTCAGCACCAGCTTGGCAAACCCCTGTGCTTTCAAACTGATAATAAACAAGTGTATTAACATCATTTTCAGTAATGGTTTGAGATGAACACATAGTGGTAATTGCACAATTTTGTAACCCGTTTACGCTACTTACGTTCAATGTGTTTCCTGGTGAGGCGATGTTGCACTGTGCACTAGCTGAATTCAACGGAAACGACGTTGCAGCCAATAATTCTAAACCTGTTTGGGCCGCCAAATAAGCTCGAGTACCATGCACTTCATACACGACATTCTGAGAGCTAGTTCTTAATTGATTCGACAAAGCAAACCCCAAAAAACTAAGGATGACAATGACGAACAACGCCATTATAGTTAAGCTTCCCAGCTGCTGTTTCATGTTAGGGTGCATTGGCTATATGTACCTCTTGTTGGAATGCAACAAACTCACCATTCAATAAAAATCTCAGACGAACCTGAACAACAGCGTTTCTTATTCTTGATGAGGAAAAATACTGGAAAGGGTCATCTTCAGAAAATACGTTAGCTGCGCCAGAAAGAAGTGTATTGGATATATTATTTGCTAAAACAACACCACCACTGCCAGCAGTGGTTGGCTGACTAGCAGTAATCTCACTTTCAAAACGTACTAGCGCATTATTTGTGACGCAAAAATTGACGGCATTGCGCGCGAAATAAACCCGCTCCGCTGGCGAACCATTTAAAAATCCATTTTCTAACACTAGCTCTAATGTGTTATTGGTAAATGCCGTACAAGATTGTGTTCCAGAAGCACCACACCCCATAATATTTCTTACGTTTAAACGCTCATTGGCTATAGAGCCCGAGTTAAACAAATAAATGTCATCTGAGCGCAAAGGGTAAACAATAGCCACATGACTGTCTGGTTCTATCTCAAATACCGAACCACTTAACATTTGTGGCGCAATTATAGGCATTGGTGCGGCATAATCATCATCCTGAGCAACAGGTAAATCTAAGTAAACACTTACCCACTCAAAAGGTACGAACTGTAAACAGTGCTCTCCGTTATTTTTTAATACTCGGATACTGTTGGGAATAGCGTTAGCCAATTCCCTTTGTAATCGTTTCAAAGGAAACCTTGCGCCGTTCAACACCTGATCTCTATCATTGATACTCACAACACTGCTAATAGAAGAACTGACAAAGCTAGTAATGCCCACCGAAGTAATTGCTAAAACAATTAACACAACAACTAACTCGATAAGCGTCACCCCTCGTTGAAAGCGCATTAGTAATTCATCCTAAAAAACGTAAAATCAAGCACCTCATTTCCCGGTGTTGTTACAAAAATAGTAATTCGCTTGCCTATGTTACCTAAGCTGTTGTCATACTCCACCACAACGTCCACCGAAAAACCTTGGTATAGGTTTGCACTTCCTGCTGTAATGGATTGACCTAACGCACTTTCTATATTGCCTCCAGAATTGGCAAACAAGTTGTTGTAATCGTCGACATCATCATAGTTTTCACGTGATTCTTCTGGCCCTAAATCAGCAGCGGCAGTACAGGCAGTTCCATTTTCTCCACAGCGAATGAAGCTACCATCTAGCATTGAGTTTTCATCAAATGCTCGGCCTAAAATTTCATCGCTAAGGGATTTAGCTAATGCCGCAGCCCGAGTTTGAAGAACAGGCGAAATGCTCTGCTGGGTTTGATTTACCACTAGGGTAATAACAATACTTAATGCAATACCAAAAAGAAGAATACCAACAACCAATTCAATAAGGGAAAACCCCCTATTATGATTTCTAGCAAGCACGAATAAAGCCTTCACTGTTCACGCAAACATTAGATGAAGATTGCGCACTGAATGTAATTTGGCAATCCACTGCACAATTGTTTGCTGTGGTAAGCGGACGTCCAAAGCTATCAAAATCAATAAACCCAATAGCCGTTGTGCCATCCAGTGCAACAAAGCTCGCCCCAAGGTCAGCAAAAAAACTCGGTGTTATTTGTAAATTATCGGGTGTATTTACATCCACAGTCGTTGCACAAGTCGATGCTGCTGCGCCTGGACTAGTTGAATAATCATTAGAAGGTGGGCCTATGGCGGGTGATATGGTGTCGAATATAAGGCGGTGACAATAAGCCGTTCGGGTGTCTTGCATAGCCCTAAACTGCATATGTCTCAACGAAGCAATAAGTTGGTTTTGCAGCGAAAAAGTATCAAAGCCACTGCTGTTTTGAAATCGCGCAGCGGCTACCACAGACAATACTCCAATGAGTATTATGGTAATAATAAGCTCTAAAAGCGTAAAGCCCTTAGGCAAAAAGTGAGCATGTGCAAGCGGCTTACTTGCACGAGCAAAAATATACAAAATGCATACTTAATTTAGTTAGCATTCAGTATCAGCGACTGTGATAACTGGGCTTTCGCCTTCACTAGCATTGTTGTAAACCACTTCACAGTCATTACCCGCTGCAGTTCCATTCAAGGTAATGGTAAACAAGTTAGTACCTTCGGTTAAAATAAAGGCCGACGCGGGGTTAGCTACGGTTGACAATGCAACATCTAAATCTACCCACTCAGCAAGTTCAACGTCTGACGCAGCAAAGGTTGTATTGGCATCTGGGTAGCCATTAATAATAGACAATTCAGCCGTACCATCATTGTCTAAATCGAGATTATTTGTTGCGGTATTACCTTGCACACCATTAATCGCTGCTTTTGCGAAAACTAATTGCGACCCACCTTGCAATGCCGCTGCAACACCTTGCAGACTGGATGCTCTAGCGTCACCTTGTAAATTTATAAATCTTGGAGCGGCAGTAACCGCCAAAATCCCCAAAATAACGATAACGATAATTAATTCTATTAATGTAAAACCAGTTTGTTTTCTCATAAAAATCCCCTACTCGGATGTACTTACTACTATGTAATATAGACTAAATTAAAATTATTGGCTTATTGTTTGTGTGTTATTACTAAATACGATGACTTGACCTATTCTAGGGTCATAAATAAACCCATTCCCAGCACTGCTATCATTCGGTTCACTACTAAAATTTCTAATTGTCCGCGTTAAATAATAAAAACAAATGTCGTTGTTCTCCGACCCAGCCCCGTTACTCACGCTAGTGAAATAGCGAAAGTTATCAAATGGACTATTGTTAAAGTCAGACGTAATGGTTGGCGAACTCTGTAAAATTAAGTTAAAAATACTCTCGCAATCTGCATCTGACATATCCGTGTCTTCTGTACTGCTATCGTTATTGATTTGGCCTGTGGGATAACCTGTATTTTGGTCTACACCAACAGTAATGCCATCAAGTGTTACCGAAGTGACATTAATCCCAGAGTTATTGTCTGGGCGTGCGTCTAATTCCCATTGGGCACGGGCTAACCCTACGGCAGTGGCAAACCCTCCTGCAACCCCTTCCACCGTAGCGTCTTCCGCTCGCTCGGTCACATCCAGAAAGCGAGGTATAGCAACCGCAGCAAGTATCCCCAAAAGACCCACAACAATTACTAACTCAATAAGGGTAAACCCGCGATTATTCTTAATCATTTTTTCTCCGAAAACCAAGTTCATATCAGTTTCAGTTATCCGTAAACTCAACTACGCCTGTTACTAGATTATAGTCAAAATGCGCTCCCTGACTTAATCTGTAACGACAAAATCCAAATTCTTCCTTACTGCCTTTTTGAGGTGAGAAATAGTCAGATATTACTTTAAATCCACCAATCAATGTTGGTTCATTAAGTAAACTCTGCCACAATTTTTCACACCCATTTCGGCCTTTCTCTATCCATGGCTTCCCATTGCTGCCAATTCTGACAGGATGCCGAGCTATTTCCTTTCCGTTGATATCATAATGAACCAACATAATCCGCTCTGGGCGGCCCTGTGCTTGCCACTGCCAATGAGCGGTTTCTGTGCTTTGCTGAAACTGCCTTGAAAACCCTTCTAAAATAGCGTTATCCATATTAGGTTCTGAACGAAAAAAGTACGCAATACAACTTGCCATCAAAACTAAAAACACCAAAACAACGGTAATGTTGATATACATTTTCGAAATAGAATGGTCAATAGCTTCATCATTTTTCATTTTTTACCTACCTTGTATCGCACCCATCAAATCCCACATAGGCGTAAAGATACCCAGATCTAAAACCAGCACCATGGCAGCAACAATAGCGATTAATATTGGTTCAATCTTAGACGTTAAGCTTTTTAAATCGTAGTCGACTTCTCTTTCGTAAAAAGACGCAACTTCACTAAGTAACTCATCTACTTGCCCAGTTTCTTCACCAACGCTGATCATTTGCAATACCATCGGAGTAAATAGTTCACTGGTTTGTGCCACGCGAGACAGGCTTTCACCACGCTCAATATTTTGCCTCATAACAAGAATACGAGAGCCCATAAAGCTGTTATTCACTGCATCAGCGACCAAAGTCAATGACGTTGTCAATGGCACACCCGCCTTCAACATCATTGCGAAACTCCTAGAAAACCGACCTAAAATAGAGCGCTCTAAAATACTTCCTACAATAGGCAATCTGATTTTCGCTTTATCCCAGTTGTAGCGCCCTTTTTCAGTATTGACATAATGAATGCTACCCCAAACTATTGCCACGGTAGCTATAACTAATACATACCATTTGTGTACAAAGAAATCAGACATGCCAATTAAAAATCGCGTCATCACCGGTAACTCAGCATTAAAGCGGCTAAACATAGCGGCGAACTGAGGGATCACGAAGATGTTCATAATCACAAGGGCTATTGCGATAGCGACAACCACAAAAATTGGATAGCGAGTTGCCGCTTTAATTTGCTTTCGGGTTTCTTGCTCTCTTTCTAAGTACTCCGAGAGCTGCAGAAAAGCAGAGTCCAGCTGCCCTGTATTTTCACCAACGTGAATTACGCTAACAAACAATTGATTAAAAATAGTCTTATGCTGACTTAATGCAGAAGACAGAGTACGACCACGCTCTAACTGAGAAACTACATCTTCCAAGGCCCTTTTCAATCGCAAAGAAGAACTTGAATCTGCCAACCCTGCTACCGCCCTCATAATTGGAATGCCGGCCTTAGTTAACGAATACATTTGTCGACAAAAAATGACTAAATCCGATAGCGTTGTTTTTCTTGTAAACCAACTAATTTTATCTACGTTAGTACCGGCATCTTGCTCTAGCTTAATGGCCACAGGCGTAATACTTCTTCCACTGAGCTGCCTTGCCACTGCTTGAGCATCTGTAGCTTCTATTACACCACTCGCTGACTCTCCGTTCGGCGTACGCCCTGTGTAATGAAACTTAGCCATGACTTAAATCTTCCACAGGTTTACTTGGCTGTGCTTCTACTACCGTTTCGATCAGCTTAGTGACTTCTTTTACCGTAGTAATTCCCATTTTTGCGTACGTCAGAGCCACATGAGATAAAGGCTTATAGTTTGGGCTTCGCTCCGCGGCTTCCGAAAAAGCCATTGTGTCGCTCATTTTCAAAGCGCGCATCATTTCACTAGTCATTTCAAGTAACTCAAAGACCCCTAACCGACCTCGGTAACCTGTTTGATTACACTTTTGACACCCTCGCCCGTGTTTAAAAACAACGTCTTTCACTGACGCATCAATACTACTCAACCAAAACAATTCCTGAGCCGTTGCTTGATAATCTTGGCTACAATTGTCACACACTTTACGTATTAAACGCTGCGCCACAATGCCTCGTAGTGAACTTGCCACTAAATAACCCGGCGCGCCCATATCAAGTAAACGGGTCGCACTGCTTATAGCGTCATTAGTATGTAAAGTAGATAAAACCAAATGCCCAGTTAAGGCGCCTCTGAGCCCTATTTCTACGGTTTCTTGATCGCGCATTTCCCCTACCATAATAATATCGGGGTCTTGGCGTAACGTTGTTCTTAATACACTTGAAAAGGTTAAATCTATTTTATTGTTTACTTGTACCTGGTTAATACGAGGTAACCTGTATTCAACAGGGTCTTCAACCGTGATAATTTTTCGTTCAGGCGAATTAAGTTCGCTTAATGCGCCATACAGAGTTGTAGTTTTGCCTGACCCCGTAGGTCCTGTGACCAAAATCATACCGTGAGGTCTTTGTAGCAGCTGTCGAAATCTAGTTAATAGTTCTTCAGGCATTCCGGTGTGATTTAAACTCAAAACGCCTGCGGACTGGTCGAGTAGACGCATTACCACAGCTTCACCATTTTGCACTGGCATTGTCGATAGACGCACATCTATTCGGTGGTTTTTCGCTCTTACTTGTGTGCGGCCATCTTGAGGTATGCGTTTTTCAGAAATATCCAAACCCGCCATTAACTTCAACCTCAATACTAAGGCTGCGGCGATATTCTTTTCTGAAATGATATGCTCTTGCAAAACGCCATCAATACGTTGGCGTATTCTTAACTTACCTTCATCGGGTTCAATGTGAATATCTGACGCTTTCGCTTGCACTGCGTCATCAAAAATGGACTGAAGTAGGCGAGCAACAGCTGTATCCGATTCAGCATCTAAACTTTGCGATAAGTCGAAGGCTTGGTCATCTTTATACTCTTCCGCCAGTTCTTGTGCGAACGAGGCGATTTCCTCAGTTTTTCTATATAAGGTATCATAAGCCCCAAATAGCTGAGCTTCACTGACTACCGCTAAATCGATTTGCTTGGGTAGTAACTCAGACAAACTATCAATCGCATTAATATCTGCAGGGTCGCTCATTCCCACAACAAGGCTTTCGCCTTTGTCTTCAATCACCAAGGCTCGGTAGCGACGAGCTTGAATTTCGGGTAATAGTTTTACTGCTTCGGGATCAACTCTTGTGTTATCTAAATCAATGAGCGGCACATTTAAGTGATCAGACAAAATATTCAGTATTTGCTTTTCACTCACCATATTCATTGCAACCAAAGTCGCACCGAGTTTTCGTCCCGTTTGCCGCTGTTCCGCCAACGCATTACCTAGCTGTTCTTCTGAAATAAGCTGTTGCTGAACAAGTAAGTCACCTAATCGAATACGCGGGGTGTTCATGGCTTAGCCCCTTTATTTAGCGACTCAATGCGCTGCGAAGCGTAAGTCTTAACTTCTGGATCATCATTTGCTAACACAATCACTCGTTGAAAACTCGTTAATGCTAAAGACGTGTTATTCAGACTTTCGCTCACTATGCCTAAACCTAACCATGCTCTCACGTCATTGGGTGATTGTGTGACTAGAGCGCCATAGTCCTGACTGGCTTGCTCATTGTTATTTAACAACCTCGCAACTGAAGCTCTGTATAGTAAAAAATCTGGGTCAAGAGAATCCAACTGTAAAACGAGCCAGGCTTGTTCTGGTTCATTTAACTGAGAATACAGTCGAGCTTGCATTAATCTAACTGAAACATTTTTGGGAAAAAGTGATTGCGTTTGTATCAATAACGCTTCAGCTTGTGGGTATTGTCTATCGGCAAAATACAGCGCAGCCAATTTTTTCCGTGCATCAACGACTAAAGGCTCATCATCTATCCACTGAGCTAACACTGCTTTTGCCTTACTTGAATTATTATTGGCAAGGGCGTCGGCAACCAAAGTTTGATAGTTTGATAACCGTTTACCACCTGATGGCACTACTGCCAATTTCACATCACTAGTACTGGCAGTATCAATTTTTGGTTGTTCATTTTGCGACTTCGAACTTCTCAGAACAGGGCTAGTCGGTTCCACTTTTTTTATTGTCGTCTGAACTATGGAAACATTTTCTTGCGAAGGACGGATTTCAACAGCAGAATCGTCCTGTTTAAAAGCTGCGCTTTCATTCTTCACAGCTGCTGACTGATCAGGTTCCACAAAAATGGTTTCATTTGGTCTTTCATTTTCAAGTGCACTTAATGGCGCTGGCGTTGTATGCGAACTATCTATCGACATATACAACCAAATGCTTACAGCAACTAAAGCAATTACAACGAACACAAGTACTATCCATATAGCGCCTTGCCCTTTCACCTTGTCCGGTGCTTGGTAATTTGCGGTGTGCTCATTTTCCGGTACAGACCTATTTTCTAGGTCATTCAGCATTTTATTTACGACGCTCATAGCCAAGCCACCCAACTAGCAACGACGAGTAATATGACAATGACAACAACTAATAAACCTATTTTTGCTGACCAATAACGAGAGACCGAAAACGCAGCTTCAGTATCTTCAATCGCACCGAAAAGGTGGCCTTTTTCGATACATGTTTTCCCTTCACCATAGGCTAGCATCAAACTTTTGTGGCATAGCACATTTACAATACGGGCAGTGCCTTTACTTGCTTTCACCATCAATTCACAACAAGCTTTATCAAACAGTGTTGTGCCTTGATAACCCGCAACGGATAATCGATGTTGGACATATTGAAAAACTTGGTCGGCGTCCATTAAGCTTAAAGAATAACTAAAGGTAATTCTCTGGCGTAGCTGACGCAGTTCAGTTCTGTCTAATTTTTCGTCCAGTTCTGGCTGACCAAACAAGACCACTTGCAATAGCTTGGTAGATTCAGTTTCAAGGTTAGTCATTAACCTAAGTGCTTCAATACTTTCGACCGGCAACGCTTGCGCTTCGTCAATAATGAGTACCGTACTTTTTCTTTGC
>CAYUZL010000347.1:0-3381 GCA_964449725.1 uncultured Alteromonas sp.
ATTAGAACAGCTCCAGACATAAAGCTTATTCCTACCGGTCTATTACATTCGACTGACTGCTTTTCATCAACTATACAAACGCCTTTAGACCAATCCTCATCAAACCAATGACCATAAGTTTCAATACAGTCATCTTCCGTAAATGGTATCTCAAGGCTACGAGGTCTGAATTGAAACTCGGTTACTGATTCAAAAATAATACTGAGTTTAGAGGGCGAATTTTTCTTTACCCAGTCTCCGTGCGACAAAATCCAATTTAAAACTAACTTCCTTTTTTCTACAGAATACTCAAGTCCAATGAAATCAAAGTCATTGTGCAAATCAAGCTCATATTTCTCTTGAACTAGGTAAATACCGTCAACTATCTCGAAATTACACTTCATAGCGGCCTAACGTCCCACTAAACCGAGCCGCTTTGCGGCGTCGGTTTTTAGTGGTTTGTTATACATTTATTTGACGCGTACACCATCAACCCAGGCGTGCCCGTTTGCATCGCAGGAGTATGCTACCTGTACGGATTTTCCAGACATAAAAGCAGATAGTAAAAGTGACAAGTGATAATCTTTACTTGGATCGGACATAAAGCGATTTTTATTTGTAGTGGCACTACATTGATGCTGCTCTCCATTCGAAAACTGAACGTCAATGTGTCCATCCCATGATTTGAGTTCGCTTATAGTTAGATAATTGCTTGTGTTGTAGTCGTACGCTTGCGCAGGTAACGTGACAATCACTAGTAAGATAATTGCTATAGTTTTCATAACTTATCCTAAGTTGTTTTGGTTTGTATAACGCTTTTTTAACGGGCGAAAACGCAACGCGTTTTTGTCCCAGTTTAAGAACTTGTTATACGAAAATCATCAACAATTTTGCAAATCTCTTCAGGAGCAACACCTGTTAAACGTTGATGTATTTCGGGAGTACTTCCCATTAATGGACCAACCATAAATACTTCAAAGTCATTGGCGCCAATGTTATCTATTCGATCTTTAATTACGTAGCCTTTTGGAACGTATTTTGTAGTACTGAAATCAACCGTACTTATTAAGTGCCCATTTTCAATTGCATATCTGTTTGCGTAGTAAGTGATGTCTACTTTGCCTTTTGAGTCAAACTCATAAGACAAGACGCATTTACGTCCATTTTCAGTAAAACCTATTTGGCTAAACCAGTAAGGGTACCTGCCGTCAAATTTTAGCTCCCAAGTTCCTACTAGCTGAGATGTACTATACTCGACATTTTTTGGTTGTGATGCACAAGCACTTAAAAACGTAGCGATTATTAATATTAACGCTAATTTCAATTGAATCTCCTTTTCGTATAACGCCGTTTTAAGCGGCGATTTACCGCTCTTGTAAATTGTCCGTCTTCAAAACTTTTGTTATGTTTCGACGACATTATCCACCCAAAACCTTAAAGGACCCATTAATCTTTTTACAGCATGATATTGGATATCAACTACAGGTTTCGAATTACAGATAGATTCATAGTATGCTCGTTCGTCGTGATTTGCGTTAACTCGAAATGTTTTTTCAGAACTTACTAATACAATACCTACAAAAAACTTATCAGAGTGTTTAGTCAGTCTTTTAAATTCGCACTCCCTTATAGAGCCTGACTCATTCAAAACACCTTGAAATGCTAACGGAGGCTCAACTCTAATATTTGAAACCCCCAATCCGATTAACAATATCCCGATTATTCCAGAACCTATCAAAATCAGTTTTTTCATCATCCGTGCCAAGAAACATAACGCTTTGCTAAGCGGCAATAAAATAGTTGGCTAAAATTAGCGAGGAACGAGCAAAAGCCAACTGTTTTTTGTCCGTTTAAGCAACTTATAGTAAGACCAATCCACTTATCTAATAAGCCATATTCTATTATATAAGTGGAACATGCTTCTGTTGGTTACGAATATTTAAGCGCCAAACACATAAATGTTTTTAACAAGACGTTCGAACCAACAGAGCAATTCGGCTTCATAACGCATACTCAGGGATCGCCTACCACGACTATCTATAAGACCTGCGAGAAACCGATTTGAAGCATATTCCTCCCTTACTTTACGCGCAGGAGATGAAAAATGAAAGACTATAACGTCGATGACTTTGCTACATTAATTGGCATTGATTGGGCTGACACAAAACACGACATCTGCGAACATCCAACTCACTCCAATAAATACAATTATTCTGTGATTAAGAATAAACCTGAAGCATTGCATGAATGGGCAATGAATCTAAAGAAACGCTATCCAGACCAGCAAATAGCTATCGCATGTGAGCTAAAAAAAGGGCCGTTGATTTATGCATTAAGCAAATACAACCACCTGACATTATTTACCATTAACCCATCAACGGTCGCTAAATATCGCAAAGCCTTTACACCAAGTGGTGCTAAAGATGACCCATCTGATGCATTTACACAAGTTGAAATACTGAGTTTACACATGCATAAACTCACTATTATTGAGCCTGAATCAGCCGCTATTCGCTCCCTTGCTCAACTCGTGGAATATCGTCGAAGCCTAGTCCAAAATGGCGTCGATATCTCTAATAAAATTACAACCACACTAAAAAATTACTATCCGCAAGCCCTTGAATGGTTTAAAGAAAGAGACACTATCATCTTCTGTGATTTCATTACGAAATGGCCTTCGTTGAGCAAAGTAAAAAAAGCCAGAAAACAAACATTAATAGACTTTTTTAATCAACATAACTCTCGCTACTCTTATATCAATGAAGCGCGTATTGCGAGTATTAGACAAGCGATACCATTAACTGAAGACCTTGGTGTTATAGAGCCAAATCAAATGCTGGTTGAAGTACTTATCGCACAATATAAAGTATTACTCAAAGGTATCGATACGCTCGATAACGCGATTAAAAAAGCATACAAAGCACAAAAAGATAAAGTGATTTTTGATAGTTTACCGGGTGCAGGGCCACAACTTGCACCTCGTCTTTTGGTTGCATTTGGTAATAATCGAGACCGTTATAAAGATGCATCAGAGCTACAGAAGTATGCTGGAATTGCCCCAGTTATTGAGCAAAGTGGTAAGAAAAAATGGACACATTGGCGCTACAGTTGCCCTACATTTCTAAGACAAACTTTTGTCGAGTGGGCTGGTTTTTCAGTGCGTTATTCATTCTGGGCAAAAGCCTATTATGAGCAGCAAAAAAACAAAGGAAAACCACATAACAGCATCATTAGATCATTGGCATTTAAGTGGATCAGGATCATTTTTAGGTGCTGGAAAACAAGTACACCGTACGATGAGTCTAAATACTTAGAAGCCCTGAAACATAGGAATTCCCCACTATTAAAATTTGCATTAAATAGCTAAATTTTACTGGCGGTCCCCCTCAGGGCGTGTTGTTA
>CAYUZL010000348.1:0-5673 GCA_964449725.1 uncultured Alteromonas sp.
TACTGGCTCTGGTTGGTTCTTAGTTAAATGAGCCAGAGCAGGTGTTATCCATGCCTCCTCTCCTTGTAAGCCTTTCCATTCATCTTCTCTTACTAGCAGGTCTTCGCCCAACGTTAAGACTGACATACCATCAGTATTCAAAGGGATAGATAACACATCTGGAAGTATTTTTTCACAAGTCAAACCAGCGCCTTTAAGTTGCGATTGCCACAATTCCATTTGCGAATGACGCACTACAGCCACAGCTTGTTTATCGCCTTGTTTAGGGCCAAAGGCAAAAAACAAATCGGCAATATCTTCGCTTAAATCGTCTTCAAGCATAAATGGAATAGCCGACAAAATTTTACGTCCCGCTCGAGGAGGTAAGTCCACCCACTTAAGGACAATATCACTGGAAGGGGCTAGCGCAATAACAGGGCGGTGCCCTGCGCGTTCAGTTAAACTATTTAAAGCCGCAGCATTTGGTAGCACACCAGAAGCAATGACTTCAGACTCCGACGTCGACCACACTAACCATGAAACATTAGATTCTGGCTCTGATCCCAGCCTTACAATGAGCTGTTCCACTTATTCAATTCCTCCAAATTCCCGCCTTATGACGGACACAGACGTTGCGCTTGTCGATTGAAAAAGCGATGACATCGAAAACGACGCGTTATTATAACGGGCCTTTGTGTGTAAAATAAAATACGTTGTTGTAATATCAAACCAAGCGCGCTGCTCATCGTTTAAAGGGGTAGTTTGAAAAACACTTTCACCCAAAAAATCTTCTATATCTTCCCAGCCATCACCAGGGCGGCGACCTATAAGTTCATTAGCTTCAGACAGGGAAATTCCTGCCAAGCCCGCAAGTACAGGTGCTTGTTCTGACGTTATGGTATTCACGTTAATTTTCAATTGAGACGAATTCGGAATTGCACATACAAAAGGCCACACGTCGTTGATCCAATCGCTGCTGACACCGTTAATTAGCCTGAACTCTGTTTGGCTAACCATAAGTCCATTTGCAGCAAGGTAAGGCACTGGACGACTTTCATACTCTGGGTCTTCTGCCCCGAAATCTCGTGTTCTATCATCTGCGTCTAACCAATCCGCTAGGGAGTCTCTAACCGTATCTATAGTAAAGCTCTCTATCGGTTCTTCTCTTTCTATACTCGCTAACAAACGCTGGAAGGCTTCCATTTGTGGTGTGACAGATTGTTCTTGAAGTTGCTCACTAGTTGCTACCGCTAATGCATTGAGATTAAAGCAGCTTTGCATATCCACGAGCTGTGCCTGCAAACCTCCGCCATCGAGTGGAAAAATAACTTCTTCCGCCCAAGGCTGACCTGCGTGAATTTTCTCAGCGGATTGTTCATAAATTAGCTTTATTGATTTTTCAGCAAACGCTTCGGCACTGTAGGCGTACCACTGTGCTTGGTTGTTATCTTTGATATTTTGAATGCGCTGAATATTAAGTTGTAAACGGCCACCCATTTCCGTGCCAAGCACCACCACGAGTGCAACAATCAATAGCACAATAATAAGTGCTACGCCGCGCTGACGTTGCCGATTAATCATAACTCATCTTCCACTTCATCAGCTCCGCTAGCGGATGCGGCCAGTTCAAACTCACGCCGTATAATGCCAAATGATTCCGTGTCAATTTCTAGTGCTATACCTCTTGGCAAGGCTGTTCCGGTATAGCTTTCATTCCAATCTACATTGCCATCTAAGGTGTTTCCGATGAAAAATTCAACGCTAAAATTAGTAACATCCTCAAGTAACACCCTTACTCTCGGCTCATTGCCTATAGCACCATCTACATAATGCCCAGACACTCTTTCGAAACGTTTTTCAACTACGCGGTATACTACTGGTTCAAGAGTACTACGTGGCAATATAAATTGCGGGTTAAGCCAGCCAGAACGAACAAAACGCAAACTGTCAGCATCACTTTCGCTACTTACTCCATCTTCAATAACTGTTTCACTAACTTCACCGTCAATACGTGCGCTGCGCGCTACAGCTTGTTGTAGATCCCGCTCGATTATGATCATTGCTCTTTGCAATCGCTGTAATTTGTCGAAACGCTCACCAGACAGTTCATTACTGTCGATTACTGTGGATAACAGCCCAGTTGCGGCAAAACCAATTAAGGTAAAAATAGACATGGCGACTAATATTTCTAGAAGCGTAAAACCTTTAGCTTTTTTCATATTAGCTTTTCGTCACCGGCTTAGAAAAGAACGACGTGACTGATGTTTCTGTGTCGTTGAAGGTTTCATCTGGGCCGACAGAAATAGTGACTGATTTTAGGTCATCGTCATTGGTCGACACGACACTTTGCTGCCAATACCAAGTTCTATTGGCCATTTCAACGCTGCCTTTTTGATTGTTTTTAATCGGCCAAGGCTCTTCCAACTGAATTTGTGTTAACTGGTTATTTGCAATCCAATTAGCCATAGTAATAGTTTCTAACTGCCCCACTGAGCTTAGGTTATCCCCTACGGCTTTTAATATCGCGGAACCAGTTATAGCAAAAATTGCGAGCGCAACGAGCACTTCCAACAAAGTTAAGCCGCGCTGTTTATGACAATTAAGCATCTTGCGCCTCTTCAAAAGGACCAAGCAACTCTAAGGGAGGCACATCTTTATTATTCAAATAAAAATAAGCGGGTGCGTCATCATTGAATGTAGGCTCATATATCCATTCAAGGCTGAAAGGCGTAATTTCGCCACTAGACATAATTAAGATTTGTGGTGGCGGCAATGGTTTTTCTTCTTCATCACCAATATCAACACTGGCATCATCCAATGATAATTTCTCGTCAAAGATTTCTCTGTCAAATAGACGGTCTGCTTCTTCCCAAGGTAAATCGTCCAGAGAAAGCGCCAGTTCAAATTCTTCAGGTAATAACTGCTCACCGTATAAGGGGTCATCAGATAACAGTTGCCACTTGTTTTCTTCATCTAGCACCATAAAGAAGTACTGGTTTTCTACTTCTTCAATACGGATACCCAATTGTAACTGATTAAGTACAGCGTAATCACTGGCCATATCGACCACAACTTGAAAACGCCGTGCTTGATCTTTTAACTTATCTTGCTGATCAACGGAAAACGCGTTGAACATCACATAAGAAGTTGCAAGACCCATAAGCAACAATACCAAGAGTATCTCTATAAGAGTAAAACCGCGGTTTTTTGATGCTTTCATGGGTGCTAATTGCATAATACTGCTTAGTTCAAGTAATCGTTAATATTCCAAGTGCCGATGTCGTCATCAGTGCCTGGTTCACCATCTGGACCTGTAGAATAAATATCAATAACTCCTAATTCACCTGGGCTAATAAGGGCATAGTCGTTACCCCAAGGATCCGCAGGAAGACGTTTGATGAAACCACCCACAGGGTAATTTCTTGGAATTGGGTCAATTGAAGGCTCGCTAACCAAAGCGTCCAAACCTTGCTCAGTGGTCGGAAAATTACTGTTGCGTAATTTGTACATCTCTAATGCACTTTCCAATTGTTGAATATCTACAGCCGCTTTTCGAAGTGCCGCCTCTTCAGATTGGCCAAGTATAGAGGGCGCAACTAATGCTGCCATCATGCCAATAATCAATAGCACGACCATGATTTCAATTAAGCTAAAGCCTTTTTGTAATTTACGATTTTTCATTTACACATTCACCAGGTTGTTCAGCGCTAAAATAGGCTGAAGAATTGCTAACACGATAAATAATACGACCCCAGCCATACTAACAATAAGCATGGGTTCGAACACTTTAAGTGAGACACCAATTAGGCTCTCAAATTCCCTGTCTTGATTGTCTGCGGCACGACCAAGCATACTTTGTAACTCTCCCGACTTTTCACCTGACGCAATCATATGCATCATCATAGGCGGAAATAATTTAGTGTTGTCTAACGCGGCTCGTAAACTAGAGCCTTCTTTTACGTTGACAGAAGCATCAGCAACTGCGCCCTTAATATGAAGGTTTTCCAACACATCACTGGCAATACTCATGGCTTCGAGTAAGGGCACTGCACTCGCTGTTAATATACTCAACGTTCGCGCAAAACGAGCAGTATTTAGCCCTCGATTAACCTTGCCAATAAGTGGCAACCGTAAAAGAAATTTATGGTATTTGAGCCTCAATACTTTTTGTTTAAGTAAGTGCTTAGCAACAAATATGGCGACGGCAATTAAGATAACAAGGAAAATACCATAACTTTGTAACCACTCACTGATGGCAATCATAAACTTGGTCATGGCAGGTAAGTCTTGCCCCATATGATCAAATTGGCCAACGATTTTTGGCACGACAACGGTCAATAACAGCACAACAATACCCACTGCAAAAAACAGCATGATAAACGGGTAAATCAGTGCCTGACTAATTTGGCTACGGGTTTGTTGGCGTTTTTCAGTGTAATCAGCCAATCGATTCAATACTGTGTCTAAATGGCCCGACTTTTCACCGGCAGCAACCATGGCACGGTAAAGCTCATCAAAAACACTAGGAAATTCAGACATAGCAAAGGCAAGACCATGGCCTTCTACCACTTTACTGCGCACCGCCATCATCATATTTTTATGACGCTGCTTTTCGCACTGTTCTGCTACGGCAAGTAAAGCTTCTTCAATAGGTAATGCCGACTCAACCAAGGTCGCTAGCTGACGAGTAAGTAAGGCTAAATCTGACGCTGATATCTTAGGTTGAAACAAAGTGAAGCCTGAGCTTTCACTGCCTTTATTTTTTTCTGCAACTTGGTCTACAGAAAGCGGTACTAAACCTTTTTCTCTAAGCTGTTGACGAACCTGGCGGGCATTATCACCTTCCAGTACACCAGACTTATTGCGACCTTTGTTATCAATTGCTTTATACGCGAATGCTGCCATAGTTAATCCTCGCGCGTCACGCGAAGTACTTCCTCAAGAGAGGTAATCCCCGCAAGCACTCGGCTGCACCCATCATCACGGATACTAGGTACAGTTTGCCTAACGAACTTTTCTATGGCTTGCTCACCTTTACCTGTGTGCATTAGTTCCCGTATCTGTTCATTGATAATTAACAGTTCGTGAATACCTGTTCGCCCTCTATACCCTGTTTGATTACACTCAGCGCACCCTTGTGGGGAATAGATAATATTGTTTTTAGCCTCTGACTCGTCAATACCCAAGATTTCACATTCGCTTTTCGTGGGTATGTGCTCAATGCGACATGACTTACATAAAGTTCGCACCAAGCGCTGAGATAACACAGCAAGCAAACTAGACGAAAGAAGAAACGGCTCAATCCCCATATCTTCTAAACGGGTAATCGCACCAGCTGCGGTATTGGTATGTAGTGTAGATAACACTAAGTGCCCCGTTAAGCTGGCTTGCACACCAATTTGAGCGGTTTCAATATCCCGTATTTCACCAACCATAACCACATCGGGATCTTGTCGAAGTATGGCCCGTAACCCTCGTGCAAAGGTCATATCAACTCTAGGGTTAACCTGAGTTTGACCTATACCTTGAAGATCAAATTCAATGGGGTCTTCTACCGTTAAGATATTCCGGTCTTTAGAATTGATTTCAGTTAACCCTGCGTACAAGGTTGTACTTTTACCTGAGCCGGTTGGCCCAGTAACGAGAATAATACCGTGAGGCTTTCTAATGCGCTCTGAGAGATGTTTGCGATTG
>CAYUZL010000349.1:0-2851 GCA_964449725.1 uncultured Alteromonas sp.
ACTAACCACTGCAGAACAGGTCGACCGGCAAGTTTATATTCAATACCTTGCAATGCGTGGACAAACCCAAGCATTAAGTTCGTTCGATGACTTTGATGTGATTGATGTATCTCATATTCAACAACAAGACATCGAGCTGCATTGTGGTAATTATATATTTGTACAAAACCATCTTTCATCTTTGCATGGCCTGAATACGTTCTTACAACCAAAACTACAAGGTGTTAGCTATTATTCTGTATCTAATGAGCAGCGCCTAGAAGTGCAAAGTTTAACTGGCGGCGAACATATTCGCCGCTGGTCTGTGTTAGGACAAAGCTTGCAGTTTTCTCATGTTTGGGATGGGGTTGATATGGTTAACTTTTTGGCAAAAAACTAAATCCTATATCTTCAGGCATATATTTTTCATACAACAATTTGGCTTGTTGAGAGTTATTGGTTATTTGTATACAGTATTTAAACCACTTTTCGGCAATAACGTAGTAACTATCATTAAGACTCGATGATGACAAAACACTCTGCCAAAGGGTATTAATCCAGCTCCCAACATCGCATTCGCTAATAGAAACATCGGCAGAGAGGGTTATTAGCTGATAGTGAATTTCGATATCTCGCTCACTATAATTTGGCACTATCGTTTTCAAAATTTGAGCAATAATCATTTTATACCCTTCATTTTGAACGTCTCGATATTTTGCACTCACTTGAGTATCTGTAATTCGGTAATAGCTAAGTACTTTGGGAATGTTAGCAAATGACACTTCAGGACATTCGAGCATAATCTTTACCCACAGTGCGGTATCTTCAATGTACTTAAAGCTAGGATCATAAGAAAACCGTTGTAAAATTGACTTACGTAGAAGAATCGAATTATGGGGAAAACCATTAGTTTTAAAAAGTAACATTAACTTTATAAAATCATTTTCTCGTCGGTAATGCCAAATTTCACTTTTACCTTCAAACAACTCTATCCAAGAGCCGACAATACCCACAGAAGTATTCTCATCCAAAAACTCAACTTGGGTTGCAATGCGCTCCGGAACGCTCCAATCGTCTGCGTCAAAGCGCGCGATATACTCACCTTTACACAATGCAACTGTTCCATTAAGCACTGCGACCAAACCAATGTTTTTTTCGAGATCCACCACAACTATTCTATTATCGTCGCGAGCATAGCGATGCATGATCTCCAAAGATTGATCAACTGAACCGTCGTTCACAATAATGAGCTCAAAGTCTCTAAAACTTTGCGTAAGAATACTGTCAATACATTGCTCCAAGAAAGGGGCAGCATTGTAAACAGGTAAAACTATGGACACTCTAGGTATATGCATTTGTCACTCAGAAGATTCCAAATCAAATAGGAATAACGCTTTAGCGATAGCGTCATCCATATTGTAATATTTATAATCCCCGAGTCTTCCAAGGATCTTTAACTGCGGGAATTGTTTGGCCAACTTATGATAACCTTCGTACTTACGCTCATTTGCATCGGTAAACAAAGGATAATATGGAACATTTTTATTCGGGTCGTTACGGTCGTAATCTTGGGGGAACTCGCGAACAATAGTCGTTTTTTCTGACTTATCTTTAAGAATATGCTTAAACTCAGTTATTCGAGTAAAAGCGTGTTCATTCGGGTAATTCACCGTTGTTACAGGCTGAAATTGTTTCTGATTGAGCGTTTCAAAATCGAATTGCAGTGACCTATAGGGTAACTCACCGTCAATGTAATTAAACAACTGATCTAACATACCGGTAAAGAACAATTTCCCAGTAAACTCCTCTCCGTCGAAGTAAATTTGCTTTGTTTGCGCATTCAAAGAAATCAATGATGATGCGTTAGTATTCAATTGCACTTCAATGTTTGGATGATTAAGCATTTTAGTGATAAGTTGACTGTAACCTTCGCTGGGTATGGCTTGGTATTTGTCGTGAAAATATCGGTTATCCTTGGATATAACCACAGGTACTCTATTTAGCACTTCTGGAGAAATATGCTCTGGCGCACACCCCCATTGCTTTGTTGTGTAATTAACAAACAATTTTTGATACACAAATTCCCCAAGCTCCCTAAGCTTTGCAGAGTCGCTTTGCCTGAGTGCCCAAATAGAAACTTTTTCTCCCAACGTATAGTTAGCCAATAAAAGTGCTTCTACTTCTTTTGCTTCAGGCTCTGGAAACAATGAATAAAGGCTATTTAAATTAAAGGGGATTGGAACTAACTTTCCATCAACCGAGCCTAACACCTCATGCTCATAGGCCGTCCACTGGGTAAATTCACTTAAATAAGACCAGACAGCTTCATTATTTGTATGAAATAAATGCGGCCCATATTTATGAATTAACACGCCGTGTTCATTGCGATAATCAAAACAATTGCCTGCAATATGAGAACGCTGTTCTAAAACCAGAACCTTCGCTCCTACTTGGCTTGCAAATCGCTCTGCAATTACAGCACCTGAAAAGCCAGCACCAACAACAATAACGTCAACCAAGCTCATTTCCCCCTTTGAGTTAAATGATGTTTTAACTGTTCAGGAAAGTGCCTTTTTTCATAGGCTAAAGCATGAGTTTCATTAAAAAAGTTTCCGTCGCAAAACGAATTCTCGATATGCTTCAAAAATAGATCATCAAAGTCTCTAAATAGAAAATAGAGAGACGTAGCAAATCTGTGATGAGCAATACCTGAATTTATTACGCTCTTTGACAAACCGAATTGTTCAGCGTTATTACAAGCCAGCTCTATATCCAATAGCGACTGCTCGCGCCTTGCACAACTTCGGCTTGTTTGCTGCCCAAAGCTATTTTCATGAATACGATAACGCCCAAGGGTTTCGGAAATAAAGTC
>CAYUZL010000350.1:0-7715 GCA_964449725.1 uncultured Alteromonas sp.
GGCTTATTTATAAAGGGCTGAGCTATTAAATTGGTAGTTGGTGCTTATGAATAGGCTGCCTTAAAACAAAGCTCGTATGAACGCCATTTACCCCTTCAATTTTAGTCAGGCGTTTTAGTAGGAATTCTTCGTAATGACGCATGTCTCTTACTAATACTCTGATAAGGAAATCTGAATCTTGCCCTGTAACCACATAACATTCCATGACTTCGGGCAATGCATTTGCAGCTTCTTCAAATTTTTCAAAACGATCAGCGGTATGCTGATCCATAGTCACCCCAATCATGGCCATCAGATTCAAACCTAGTAATTCTCGGTTCAACAAGGTGACATGAGTTTGAATAATTCCCGCTTCTTCAAGTTGCTTAACTCTTCGAGCACAAGGCGTTGGCGATAAATTCACTTTCTCTGCCAATTCCAAATTACTAACACGGGCATTAATTTGCAGCTCGTTAAGGATCTGTTTGTCTTTATGATCTAAATCCACACATATCACCAATAATTTCAAATATAGTAGTGATAATAACCACAAATATAAATAGTTACACTTATTTTGGTTACATTAACTCAAATAAAATAGATATAATTTCTAGCATATACCTTTAATTATTAATTCTATTGAGCAATTACAATGCAGCGCTTTGATCACACTAAATACCCTAAGATTGTCACCTTAAATAAGCCAGATCGTCGTTGGCCCAATCGCACTCTAGAAAAAGCACCTATGTGGTGTAGCGTTGATCTTCGCGATGGCAACCAAGCCTTAATCGATCCCATGACGCCAGAGCAAAAAATGGACATGTTTAATATGCTGGTTGATGTTGGTTTCAAACACATTGAAGTAGGCTTCCCCGCTGCATCTCAGCCCGACTTCGATTTTGTTCGTAAGCTCATTACTGAAAACCGCATTCCAGACGATGTAACCATTCAAGTACTTACTCAGGCGCGTAAAGAACTCATTGTCCGTACCTATGAGGCCCTAAAAGGGGTAAAAAAAGCCATTGTTCACGTTTATAACTCCACATCGACTACCCAAAGAGAGCAAGTGTTTAAAAAGTCGAAAGAAGAAATAAAACACATCGCTGTAGAAGGTGCCGCATGGGTAAAAGAATTTTCAGCGAGACAACCTGAAACTCAATGGCAGTTCCAATATTCTCCAGAAAGCTTTACTGGCACAGAAATAGACTATGCCATTGATGTCTGTAATGCCGTTATTGATGTATGGCAAGCAACCCCAGACAACAAAGTCATTATCAATTTACCTGCTACGGTCGAAGTAGCTCCACCCAATGTGTATGCCGATCAAATTGAGTGGTTCTGCGACAACGTTAAAAAACGAGACTCCATTATTGTGAGTTTACATACCCATAACGATAGAGGTTGCGGTGTCGCTGCATCAGAGTTAGGAATTTTAGCCGGCGCAGACAGAATAGAAGGCACCTTGTTAGGCAATGGAGAGCGTACAGGTAATATGGATATCGTTACCATGGGAATGAATTTCTACAGCCGAGGTGTTGATCCAGAACTAGACTTTTCAGCCATGGACAAAATTATTAATGTTGTTGAAAAATGTACGGCCTTGCCAGTGCACCCTCGCCATCCCTATGCCGGTGAATTAGTGTTCGCAGCGTTTTCTGGTAGCCACCAAGATGCTATTAATAAGTGTTTAGCCAATCAGAATGACGGTGACATGTGGGACGTGGCATATTTGCCTATCGACCCAAGAGACGTGGGTCGAAATTACCAAGAAGTCATTCGCATCAACTCTCAATCAGGCAAAGGTGGAGTTACCTATGTGCTTGAACAAGAGCACGGCATTAAAATGCCTAGGTGGTTACAAATTGATTTCAGTCCTGTGGTACAAAAAGAAGCCGAGCGTACTGAAGCTGAAGTTAATGCCGAGCAAATTTTCGCGTTATTCAACAAAACCTACCTCAATGCCAACCAAAGCCGCTCGCTTATCAAATACGAAGTTAAACGAGAAGACGGCATTGATGTGCTAAGCGCAGTGTTAGTAGAAAGTGGTAAGGAGCATCATTTATCAGGTAAAGGAAGTGGTGTGTTAGAAGCCTTTGTTTCGGCAATGAGCGCTCATACCGGAAAGCCATTCGTTATCATTAATTACAACGAGCATACCCTAGGCACTGACGAAAGTGCTGAAGCTATGGCCTATGTGCAAATTAGTATTGATCAAAAACGTGTGTGTGGTGCCGGTAAAAGCCAAGACATTTTAGGTGCAATACTCAGTGCGATTTTAAACGCAGTGGCATTTGAGTAAGTAACTTCTGTTTAAATAAAAGCCCGTTACTTTTTGTGTTATTCCTCGGTCTTCATATTACACAATGAAAAACCGAGGAATTAAACTCAATGCAAACCGAACGCTCAAAGGGTGTCACCCAGACTAAAAGTTCACTTAGTTTTAACGACACTGTAAATACAATAAAAGCGCAAATAGATGAATTAGGGTTTAAAACCATTGCCGATGTTGATCATTCAGCCGCCGCCGCAAGCGTAGATTTATCTTTGCTGCCCAGCCGTTTAGTTATATTCGGTAAACCTCAGGGTGGCACGCCCCTTATGCAAGAAAATAGCTTGTTTGCCCTTGATTTACCGCTAAAGATTTTAATTCACAGCAGTGAAAATAATACTGTTTTCGTCAGCTATAACACGCCTACTGATTTAGCTCTGCGACACAGTGTTGATAGCGAACACAAGGCCATTATTATGATGCAAAACGCGTTGGCCAAAATAGTATCTGCTGTAGTGTAAATTTGCGGAAATAAAAAAGGCCTGAGTCCAATATAATATCTAAAACAGGCCTTTTATCGAATTTATACTCCTTAACCTGAATCCTGTTTAAGGAATGGTGTAAGTGTTTGTTTTAAAATGCTAAGTTCAATCTTGACACTCAGTGCTGCTAGAATTGTGAAGTGCAAGGCGAAAAACCCATGTAATAGTCATTCTATTACTGGTTTTTTCAACGCAGTAATTCGCAATTCTAGCGGCATTGAGCGCCGTTTCTTAAACAGAATTCAGGTTACTTAGTGGGCTTCTAAGTGAGCTTGGAATTCTTCATAACCACCTTCGAAGTGATTAATTTTGTTATCTGTTATTTCAATAATCTGCGTTGCCAACGAGGTAATAAATTCGAGATCGTGACTCACAAAAATCACTGTACCTTCAAAATTCATTATCCCTTGATTTAACGCTTCAATTGATTCCATATCTAAGTGGTTAGTGGGTTCATCCAAAACTAACACATTGATATCTTGAAGCATTAGCTTACCAAACAAGAGCCGGTTCTTTTCACCCCCAGAACACACTCCGACCTTTTTCTTAAAGTCATCAGCACTAAATAATAAGCGCCCAAGCATAGCTTTAACTTGTAAGTCGTCGTGCTTTGGTTGACGCCATTGTGACATCCAATCAAACATATTAATGTCTGCGGCAAAATCTGCGGAACTGTCTTGAGGAATATAGCCCGCAACGGCATTTTCAGCCCATTTTACTGTACCTTCATTAGCCGTAACTTCGTCAATTAGGCATTTCAAAAAGGTGGTTTTACCTGCGCCATTTTCACCAATAATCGCCAGCTTTGCGCCCGCTTCTAACAACAAGTTACCGTTGGAAAACAAGGGTGTGTCGGTATAACTATGGCCTAAATCTTCTAGCGTTAGGGCTAAGCGATGCAGTTTTTTATGTTGCTTAAACTGAATAAAAGGCTTGCGACGACTAGACGCTTTAATGTCATTCAATTCAATTTTTTCTAGGCGTTTCGCTCTTGAGGTCGCTTGCTTTGCTTTTGAAGCATTAGCAGAGAAACGCGCAACAAAGCCTTGTAATTCTTTAATTTCAGTGGCTTTTTTCGCATTTTCATTATGCAGCTGTTCTTGTACTGCCGCAGCTGCCTCACTAAACGCATCATAATTACCTGGATAAATACGCAACTCGCCGTAATCAATATCCGCCATGTGCGTGCACACTGAATTCAAGAAGTGCCTATCATGAGAAATAATAATCATAGTTGATCTGCGTTTATTAAGCTCTTCTGCCAACCAATGTATGGTATAGATATCCAAGTTGTTGGTAGGTTCATCAAGTAGCAGTATATCTGGATCAGCAAACAAGGCTTGGGCCAACAACACCCTAACTTTTCTTCCCGGAGCAACTTCACGCATTAGGCCAAAGTGATAACTCTCTTCAATGCCAGCAGAAATCAAAATATCACCTGCACGAGACTCCGCGGTATAGCCATCCATTTCTGCAAATTTAACTTCTAGCTCGGCTACTTCCATGCCTTCTTCTTCGGTCATATCAGCTTTGCTGTAAATTTCATCACGACGCTGCTTTACGTCCCATAACTCACGGTCGCCCATGATCACGGCGTCAACCACTGACATGTCTTCAAACGCGAACTGGTCTTGATTCAAGATGCCCAGCTTGGTATCAGGTGCCAATGATACGTTTCCGGCACTTGGCGTAAGTTTGCCACTGAGTATTTTCATGAATGTAGATTTACCACACCCATTCGCCCCAATCAGACCATAGCGGTTGCCATTGCCGAATTTAGCAGAAATATTTTCAAATAAAGGCTCTGAACCAAATTGCATTGTTATGTTGGCAGTCGTGATCACAAGTGTATTCCGGAGTAAGTAAAAGCAAAAAGCGAATGAACGCAGAAAAAGAGGCGCGAATATATAGAATTAAGGCTCGCCAGTCTACTAAATACACAAGGTTTAACCGTTATAAAACCAATTATTAATTATAAGAATAACTATTCTTACATTACTTAACAAAATACGCAGTTATATAACTAGTTATAATTTGCTGCACATGTATTGGTAATCATTTGGGCAGGCCGTGAAAGTTGCTCAAGAAGGTATTTCTGAAATGCTTCTGGGTAGCCTTGTTGTGACAGTGCAAAGCTCATGCAGCTCAACCACATGTCTCGCTCTACGTCAGTAATTGATAAGTGTTTATGAGCATGTGGGATATTAATTCCGCCATATTTTTCGTGGTACCGTTTAGGTCCACCCATCCAGCCACACAGAAAACAAGCCAATTTATCTCGCGACAAGGCTTTGCTGCCATTGTCAGTCGTTTTGTCTTCGGGATGCCAGCCCCAAATACGCTGATAATCAGGGTTGTCTCTCATTTCGTCATAAAAGCAATTCACCAAACGACGAATACCGTCTTCGCCACCAGCGGCGTTATAGGTTGCATCGCCTGTTCCGTATTCAGCAGGTGTTAAATTCACAGTGCTACCTTTTTAATCATAATTTAGCCATAACGGTAAAACATCTCCATGTTCTTTTCTAGAATTCACCCCTTTTATCTGCTTAAATCGTTGTATAAACACGGAACGATTAATGGATGTATCATGCGGATTTTTATTGGTGTACTACTCATCGCCTGCCTTTTTTCTTGCCAGCAGGTGTCTAAGGTACCCGAGCCACTTGAACTTGAGTCGATTCACCGACAAGAAAATCTAGAACAAAATTACAGCCAGCTACTTTTTCGCTTCAATCAACCTGTTGCCGCTGTGGGGCAAGTTCCCAGTGCTCAGCACATAGACGCCATTGAAACAGATAAAAATATACACTGTGTTTGGCGGTTCATAGACACCCGTACCTTAAGCTGCGAATTAAGTGAAGGACTCGCATTACAAACCGAGTTTACTATACGCGTAAATAAGACATTCACAGGTTTAAGTAGCACACTTTCAAAGCCCTTTGAGCATACGCTAAAAACCCCTAGCTTTTCACCCAAACTGAGTGTCGATGTGGAGTATAAAAATACACCTCGTATTCTTATTGGGCTAGAGGATATTTACGAACGCATTGTATTAGATCAACATTTCGCAACATTTTCACAAGCCTTGCAATTAGTTGACCCCGCTGGCACAGCCATACCATTTCAATTGGTTGAGCATAAATCGAATAGAAAACGTTTAATGCTAGACAATCAACATTACAAAAACGGGGGTTATCGTTTGTTTTTAAAGAAAGGATTTGCTCTTAACGAGCAATCCTACCCCTTAGAAGAAGACGTGTTAGTAAGTGAGTTTTACCTCGATAAAGAGCCGCGCTTTTTAGGGTTATTTTGTATTTTAAATGACACGCAGCTCACGTTAGAACAAACAATCGATTGTCCGCCAGAGTTAATTAGCGCTAAGTTCAGCCGCCCTTTAACTATCAATATACACAGAGACAAACGCTTTCCTTGGATTGCGGGCTACCACAAAATAACACGAATGCAGAATTCAGCAGGAATAGTCGAGTATGCGCTGTATCTTGATGGCGAAACCTTCTATTCAATAAATTTAGATGGCATAGAAATACAAAACAATACGGGTGAAAAAGAGCGTCTAATAAATAGCGAAACGTTCACGTTTACCACGCCAGCGTCTACCCCGTTTTGGGCATTAACGTCATCTACATTTAACCAAATACAAGGGAGTGAAGGGCAGTTACCTTTTGTTATTGCAAACAATGTGAATAATTTAATGCTTGATTACACCGCGGTTCAATCTGCTTCAGAGTTATTGCAATACCTTAAAAAACCCGTAACCGAATACAGCATACCTATACCCATGACGGTAACGTCGGCAACTCATCTTTCAGCCATTCCCATTGATATTCACGGGCTTTTGCAAAACACCACCAGCGGCCTAGTATTTGGGCAAATATCAGGGAACTATTTTCATCCAGTCAGCACAACAAAAACCATTGAGATTGAACAAAAAAAACAACGTTGGGAGCAAAGCGTCAGTGCCTTTAATTTAAGTTTGTTAAAAGGCTCTCAACTACTTATTTCTGCACATGATTGGAAGGGCAGTCCTATAGCAGACACACAAATACAGCTAGTTTGTGCTTATTTTTCCAATGAAAAGCACATGGGCACTACCGACAAAAACGGGTTATTGTTGCTGGAAAAAAGTGCTTTAGCCTTTTTATCTGATACAGAAAACGAAGACGATCAATGCTGGCTTTGGGCAACCAATAGCCAAGGCACTGCCCATGTTCCTTTTTTCAGAAGCGAGATTGATTTTACAAACAACACACTATTAGCCACCGCATGGAGCGACAGCCCAATAGTTCAGGTAGGCGACTTAGCTAACATTGGCGTAACGATAAAAGAAACCGGTTCTCAAGGCATTGCATCCCTTTTTGATTCAAACCGATTTGCAATAAAGCTGGTAACCTCGTCAGGTAGCAGCAAGCCTCTAATTTTAGGTTTATCTGAACCAACAGAACGTGGAATTTACCATGGCCAAGCCACTATTCCTCGACGTTTTAACAACCAGTCGGTACGTATTCTACTGTGGGATAAGCAAACTGACCAAGATCGAGAGCTCAATCGCTTTTCCGTTGCAGAGTTCACTCCCCCAGAATTTTCAGTTCGAGTTGATGTACCAGACATCATAACAAAAGACCAATACGTTAAAATTGAACTAGAAGCACTAAGAATGAACGGTGTTCCTCTGCAAAACGGAAAAAGCAGCGTCGACTTTCAGTTTCAATCTAGTTATACACAGCCTGCATCATGGCCTAAACAATACCGTTATTCTAATTGGAAAGAGTTTCGACTATTCAACGACAACAATGACAAAATTTCGCCATTAACCGACACCCTAGATAGCAATGGCCAAGCTTCGTTTACGCACAAATTCAAACGCGATATTCCTTTTGCACAGTTACAAACGAATATTACAG
>CAYUZL010000351.1:0-12732 GCA_964449725.1 uncultured Alteromonas sp.
CGACATCACTCTATACATCGTCATTTTTTTTTTTTAATGGTACGGCGACCACCGAGATCTACACAGAGTAGATCGTCGGCAGCGTCGATGTGTATAAGAGACAGTTTTTACCCGCTTTAGCAGCTGCTAACGTCGGTTTTAAACCTGCAGCTCCTACAATAGCAGCCATCACTATATCCACTTCAGCTGCACTTGAAACACTTTCTAATGCATCTTGACCAAAGAGTATTTCAACCTCGACGTTTAAATCTGAAGCGATTGATTTGGCCTCTGCGTAGTCTTCATCTTTCGCTAAAACTACGTATCGACTTCCAGATGCTTTTGCTTGTTGCATCAGCAGTTTGATTTGAGAATTGCCAGTAATCGCGAATACTCGAAAACGCTCTGGATGACGATTAATAACATCCAGGGTACTTTTTCCAATAGATCCTGTCGCACCTAATACAGTGATAGTTTGAACTGATTGTTCCAAGTTCACGCCATCCACATTACATAACAAAAAGCGAACACAGGAAATGCTGCTGTTAAACTGTCTATTCTGTCTAATACGCCGCCATGACCGGGCAATAATTTCCCACTATCTTTTATTCCAGCGCAGCGTTTAAACATACTTTCATTTAAATCGCCCAAGGCGCTCACTGCAACAGTTACAGCACCAATAGTAAGATGAAGCCAGATTCTCGAAGGGTCTACCTGATAGTGAAGCGCGGCAAACGCAATAATCGCAGTGGAAGCCATAACTCCACCAGCTAAGCCTTCAATGGTTTTGCCCGGTGACACATTGGGTCTTAATTTATGCTTACCAAATTTAACGCCGACAAAAAAAGCCCCTATATCAGCGGCCCAAACGATTCCCAGTACATAGAAAATCAGTGACGCACCGTAGAAAGGGTCTATGACATAAAGGCTATTTCGTAGAGCAATAACTGCGACCCAAGTCGGAATAAGTGTTAAAACACCGAATACACCACGAGCGACCCAGCTTTTACACCAAAAACCAATATACTTGGGATAAGCAATGATCATGCTTAGTGAAATACACCACCATACACAGGCAGCACCTAAAATAAATGTATAGAAAGAATTAAGTTGGCCTTGCTGCCAAATATCATCAATTGGCACTGTGGCAATAAGTAAAATACACAGACTAAATACGCCGAGCATATAGCTAACTTTATGGATGCGGTTGCTAATGCCCGAAAGGCTAGCCCATTCGTAGGCTCCAATTGCTACAACACCAGCCACCGCCCACTGAAATGCGAACAAAGGTAAAAATAAAATGGCAATTAAAACCGACGGTGCAAGTATTAAGGCAGTAATTATCCGCTTTTTCAAACTACTCATAATGCCTTAATCCTGTGAATCATGTGTTATCTGTTCACCGGTTAGGCCAAACCTGCGCTGGCGACTCGCGAAACAGGCCGTTGCTTTATCAAACTCCGTTTCGTCAAAATCTGGCCACAGAGTTTGAGAAAAATACAATTCAGCGTAAGCACACTGCCATAGCAAAAAATTACTAATGCGGTGTTCGCCACCAGTACGAATTAATAAATCTAGTTCTGGTAGACCTTCTGTAGACACATGTTGTGAAAAAAGATCTTCTGTAATTTGATGGGGACTAATGGTTTTATTAGATACATCTGCAACAATAGATTTACAGGCATTCACTATGTCCCATCGACCACCATAATTAGCTGCAATATTCAGTACTAAGTCTGAATTTTCCGCAGTTAACGCTTCTGCTTTTTCGATTTTCGCAACTAATTTATCGTCGAATTTAGAAGTGTCGCCAATCACTTTCAAACGAACACCATTTTTTTTCATGCGTTTTACTTCACTGTTTAGAACAAGGCTAAACAAATCCATTAACACGCCGACTTCTTCCTCTGGCCGTTTCCAATTTTCACTACTAAAAGCAAATAAGGTTAACGATTGTATTCCATTAGTACGGGCGTAACGCACTGAGGCTCTCACCGCGTCAACACCCGCTTTGTGGCCAAATGTCCGCAACTTACCTTTTTGTTGAGCCCAGCGACCATTTCCATCCATAATAATGGCTACGTGCTTAGGCATAACGTCATTGTCGCTCACTTCGGGGTTGTGCAAATCATTTTTAACCATAAATGACTAAACTTCCATTAACTCAGTCTCTTTATCACTTAATGTAGTGTCGACTTTTTTGATAAATCCATTGGTCAGTGTTTGAATATTTTCTTCTGCTGCGCGACTCTCGTCTTCACTTATTTCTTTTTCTTTAAGCAGTTCTTTAATATCGCTGTTGGCATCGCGACGTATATTTCGAATCGCAACACGTCCCTGCTCTGCTTCATTTCGAACCACTTTGATAAGATCTTTTCTGCGTTCTTCTGTAAGCGGCGGCAGAGGAATGCGAATAGCCGTACCGGCACTCATAGGGTTTAGCCCAAGATCCGACTGCATGATCGCTTTTTCTACTGCCGCAGAAACGCTCTTATCAAAAACAGTTAATGCCAATGTTCTGCTGTCTTCAGCGATCACATTTGCGACTTGCTTAAGTGGCGTATCTGACCCGTAATAAGGCACCATAATACCGTCAAGTAAACTAGGGTGCGCACGTCCGGTGCGAATTTTACTCAATTGGCTTTTAAGGGCACTAATGCTTTTTTCCATGCGCTCTTGCGCATCTTTTTCTATTTCGTCAATCACAGTTAATATCCTGTTTTAATTGGTAAAGTTTTCAGCGTGATCAATAAGCGTACCTTCGTCTTCGCCTAAAATAACACGTTTCAAGCACCCTGGCTTATTCATGTTAAACACGCGAATAGGTAAGCTGTGATCTCTCGCTAAAGTGAAGGCTGATAAATCCATCACTTTCAATTCTTTTTCTAATACTTCTTGGTAGGACAATTGGCTATACAGTGTTGCTTCAGGGTTTTTGACAGGATCATCACTGTATACACCGTCAACTTTAGTCGCTTTAAGCACTGCATCTGCTTCAATTTCCACGCCTCGTAAACACGCCGCAGAGTCAGTGGTGAAAAACGGATTCCCCGTACCCGCAGAGAAAATAACAACTCGGCCTGATTTTAATAAACTAATTGCTTCGGCCCAATTGTATGCATCACACACACCATTTAGAGGAATTGCAGACATAAGGCGAGCATTCACAAAAGCTCGATGTAACGCATCACGCATGGCCAAACCGTTCATAACAGTCGCAAGCATTCCCATGTGGTCGCCTACAACGCGATTCATACCTGCTTTTGCAAGGCCTTCCCCACGAAACAAGTTACCGCCACCGATAACTAAGCCCACTTGAACGCCCATTTCAATAATATCTTTGATTTCTTGTGCCATGCGGTCGAGTACTTTGGGGTCGATACCAAACCCTTCGTCTCCCATTAGAGCTTCACCACTCAGTTTGAGAAGAATACGGCGGTAGGCTGATTTGGGTGTCATATGTACTTTCCTTTATTATCGTTAAGGTGTTGGACGTTTAGCTATAAAAAAGCACCTTCGAAGAGGTGCTTTAGTGTAACGAACTATTGACTATCACAAAAGGATATCGCGAGATTTATTTCTTCGCAGCTTCCATTTGCGCAGCAACTTCTGCTGCAAAGTCTTCAGATTTCTTCTCGATGCCTTCGCCAACTTCAAAACGTACGAAGTTAACTACATCAGCGCCTTTACTTTTCAGTAAGTCACCAACAGACGTTGAAGGGTCTTTAACAAAAGGCTGTCCAGTTAGGCTGATTTCGCCAGTGAATTTCTTCATGCGGCCAACAACCATTTTCTCTGCAATTTCAGCTGGCTTACCAGACTGGATTGCAATTTCTACTTGGATGCCTTTTTCTTTTTCAACAACTTCAGCTGGAACTTCTTCAGGTTTAACGAATTGCGGGCTAGCAGCAGCAACATGCATTGCAACGTCTTTAGCTAACGCTTCGTCACCGCCATTTAGAATAGCGATTACACCAATACGTCCACCGTGTACATAAGCACCAAGATTGTCACCATCAACAGTAAGTACGCGACGAGGTGAAATGTTTTCACCAATTTTAGCAACTAAGGTATCACGAGCTTCAGCAACGGTAGCACCGTTTAAATCAGCAGCATTAAGTGCATCAATATCGTTTAGGTTATTCGCAGCGGCAACATCTAACAATTGGTTACCAAAGCTTAAAAAACCTTCATCACGTGCAACAAAATCAGTCTCGCAGTTAAGCTCAAGCATAGTCGCTTTGTTGCCACTCACTTTCGTCAAGATAACACCTTCAGCGGCAATACGGCCCGCTTTTTTGGCTGCTTTAGCTTGACCAGATTTGCGCATGTTCTCAATTGCCAACTCGACGTCACCATCAGTTTCAACTAAGGCTTTTTTACAATCTAACATTCCAGCGCCAGTGCGCTCACGTAACTCTTTTACGAGTGCAGCAGTTACTGCCATTTTAAACTTCCTCAATCAAATAAGTAGATTATTCAGCAGCTTCAACGAAATCGTCTTGCTCTGCTTGTACTTCAATGTTGTTGTTACGACCTTCGTTTACTGCGTTAGCAGCTGCATCTAAATACAACTGAACAGCACGGATCGCATCATCATTACCAGGAATGATGAAATCAACACCATCTGGGTTAGAGTTAGTATCAACAACACCCACTACCGGAATACCTAAGTTACGCGCTTCGGTTACTGCAATGTGTTCGTGATCTGCATCAACAACAAAAATACAGTCAGGTAATCCGCCCATATCTTTGATACCGCCTAAGCTGCTTTCAAGCTTAGTCATTTCACGTTGAAGCATAAGCGCTTCTTTCTTAGTAAGCTTTTCAAACGTACCGTCTTGGCTTTGTTGCTCAAGCTCTTTTAAACGTTTGATTGATTGACGTACTGTTTTCCAGTTAGTCAACATTCCGCCTAACCAGCGCTTGTTAACATAAAACTGGTCACACTTCTGTGCTGCATCTTTTACTGCATCACTTGCAGCACGCTTAGTTCCAACAAACAAGATTTTGCCTTTTTTAGACGCAATACCTGAAATGTAGTTAAGCGCACCATTGAAAAGGGGTACGGTTTTTTCTAGGTTGATGATATGAACCTTGTTACGAGCACCAAAAATGTAAGGTTTCATTTTTGGGTTCCAGTAACGAGTTTGGTGACCAAAATGTACACCAGCTTTAAGCATGTCACGCATTGACACGTTCGCCATAATAATTTCCTCTTGGGGTTAGGCCTCCATATACCCCAAATATCGATTTCCCAGTGCAAATTCGATGCAGCGGAAACACCCCGACATTCAGTTTTAGTATATGTGTGATTTAAATTAATTTACTCAATTGAACACAATGTTCGATTTGAGCGCGCGCTTTATACCATGACTAGCCCGTGCTTACAATGAAAAACGAAAAATAGAGAAATGAATTTGCATCTAATTGTGTTGCCTCTGTAATAGTGAAGCTATGTTTATCCCAAACTAACATTCAAAGCTGATTTAGTTTTTATTTAATTCATAACTCGGTTCAGTCACCACTTTCTCTAACACTTGCACTCGTTCGGTTAATTGTTTTATAACTATGCCCATCTCATCTGACACTTGTGCTGATTCAAGGCTTTTAGACCATTCAGTTTGTTTGAAGGGGTTGCTACAACGACCATTAAGCCAATCTGCCAGTTGCCAGCCTTTTTTATAATCTAACCAACAAATTGCCAGTGACCCTAATGTTAAGATAGAAAGTAAAATAACTATTTTTATTGGTTCCATAATTTTTCCTAATAAGTTGATTGAATAGATTTTTGCTATGCTGTTTTATCCAGCCTAATTTATTAGTCGCGATAATTAGATATTTATTACACAGTATTCGCAAAAGCGTATTCCCCTCTTGTGTACAGTATTCCCGCTCACTATTTCTGTTTAAGCTAGGTTTTGAATAAGGATGTTCTTATTTCAATCACGCTTTAGTGTTTATTAATAATACAAAAGGAACAAAATATGAAAGAACTAACGAGTCAAGACAAACACGTCGTCAGTGGTGGCCTTCAGTATACCAAGGCCGCACAACACGACTTATCATTTTTAAGGCGACTTATCCCAAGCCCTCCACGCACACAACCTGTAGAGCCACCTAAGTTGATTAGCCCATTCTAATTAGCATATAAAAAAACATTCGCGAGTAGTTTGTAGCTATTCGCAAATGTTCAAATTTCTCCTATCCCGCATTTCCAATAGCCAAGGAGTAGCTTAAAATACCTTGGAAATTTTTTGTATATCTCCTAGGAAACCTCTCTATGTCCGCTGGTCTGGATTTCGGCACATCAAACTGTTCTATTGGCACTATGGTCGAGAACGAACCCACATTGATACCAATAGACGGTGGCCGCACTCGATTGTCGTCCTGCCTTTTCATTGAGCGCGAAGTGATCAAACCTTTTGGTATAGCAAGGCCGGACTTAATGAGTCGAGTCAATACTCTCGGTAACACAAAGAGTATCGAAACCTTAATCAGTATTGCCCGTAAACAACTGCAAACAGAACACCGAGATAAAGCCATTAGTTTTAAACAAGCAGGCAGTATTGTTGATGCGCTCATATCAAACGGCGATGTTATTTTTGGTGAAGAAGCCGAGCTCACCCATATTGATAACCCCGAAAGTGGCTTTTATGTAAAATCGCCCAAGTCGTTTTTAGGCGCTGATATCAATAAAGACCAGCAAGTCGTGTTTACTCGTATAGTAGAAAAAATGCTGACTCATATTAAGCAAGAGGCCGAATCAGTAAAGAACGAAGAATTAAATGACGTTGTTATTGGCAGGCCGGTTAATTTTCATGGACTGTTAGGAAACGATGGCAACGAACAAGCATTAGCCATTATTAATGAAGCTGCACAAACCGTAGGTTTCAAACATGTTGAGTTTTTGATGGAACCCGTTGCTGCGGCCTATGATTATGAGCGCCAACTAACAACCAATAAAATGGTACTTATTTTGGACCTCGGAGGGGGAACCACAGACTGCTCAGTGATAAAGCTTGGGCCTAGCTATTCTCACCTTGAGGACAGGCAAAGTTGTATATTAAGCCATACAGGTAGAAGAATTGGCGGGATTGATTTAGACAACAAACTCGCATTAATGCAGTTTATGCCTCATTTTGGTAAAGACGCTGTGTTTAAAACTGGCCTTCCCGTTCCAAGCACCTTGTTTAGACAAGCAGTGTCTGTGAATGATGTTGGCGCACAACGTGATTTTAACCTTATGCGCACGGGTCGTGAAATTGAAGACTATTGCTTGCGTTCAAACGACACAAGACTAAGCCGACTTCAGCAGTTAAGAGACGGCAAGTTCGGGCTTCGTGTCAGTCGCAGTGCAGAACAAGCCAAAATAGATTTGTCTGAGAATTCCTTAGTTAATATTCCCATGGATTATATAGAATCAGGCTTTGATATTTCAGTTAGTCGCGATGCGTTAGCGGAATCCATTGCGGATGAACTGGGCAAATTCGAAATATTAATGCACGACGCAATACAGCAAGCTGGAGTTCAACCCGATGTGCTTTATGTAACAGGAGGAACCGCAATGTCTCCCGTAGTTCAACAATGGATAAATGGCGTGTTTCCAGGAATGCCCATTGTTGTCGGTGACCATTTTGGTAGTGTTACTTCAGGGCTAGTAACACAAGCCGCTCGCTTGTTTAAATAACCTTAAAAATACATTGCCTAAAGCTGAAGAATAACAGATAGTTAGGTCTATTATTTTTTAAATCACGTTGCCATGAACCTAAACCTATCTGATTTTTCTAGCACTGACGTTTATCACTTAATGACTCAAACTATCATCCCTCGCCCTATCGCTTGGGTACTAAGTGAAAATCAAGATAGTTCGTTAAACTTAGCCCCGTTTTCCTATTTTAATGCGGTGTGTAGTGATCCACCTTTAATGATGTTGTCACTTACTCAAAAACCTAACGGCGAAACCAAAGATACAGCAACGAACTTATCTGTTGGAAACCACTGTGTTATTCATATTGCTCATGCGGGACAAGCTCAAGACGTCACAGCAACTGCGGCTAGCCTTAATTATGGCCATAGTGAAATCACTGAAAATAACATTCAACTAGTAGAACAACAGAATTGGCCTTTACCTCGTGTAGAAAAAGCGCCGATTGCCTACTTATGCAAAGTACACAGCACCACAACCATAGGGAATACCCAGCAGCAGCTTATATTTGTTGAAGCAAAAGAATTGTGGCTAGATGACAAGGCCACCAAAGAAGAGAACGGAAGAATTACAATCAATGCTAAAACAATTAACCCTCTTGCAAGGCTAGGCGCAAGCCAATACGCAAATTTAGGTGAAATCGTCAGCAAAGCCAGGTCTAAATAGATAAAGTCAGCGCTCTGTTTTTACACGCATCTATACAAAAACACTCTAAATCGCTACCATATGCACGGTTTTAAAACTAAAGAGCGGTAACGCTCTGAATAATATCAGTCGATATGGAGTAGGTTTTGGGCGCAATTATAAAAACGGTTGAAGAAATTGAAAAGATGCGAGTCGCAGGTAAACTGGCGGCTGACGTGCTAATGATGATTGGTGAGCACGTAAAAAAAGGCGTAACAACCGATGAACTGAATACGATATGCCACAATTACATTGTTGAACAACAAGACGCCATACCCGCCCCTTTAAACTATGGTCATCCGCCTTTTCCAAAATCTATTTGTACATCAGTTAACCATGTTATATGTCACGGCATTCCTTCTGATAAAAAACTAAAAGACGGTGATATTGTCAATATTGATGTGACCGTTATTAAAGATGGATACCACGGCGACACATCAAAAATGTTTGTTGTTGGAAAACCCAGCATTCTTGCTGACCGTTTAATAAAAACCACCCAAGAATCCCTCTATAAAGCGATAAAAATAGTAAAGCCGGGCGTTCGCTTGGGCGATATCGGCCATATTATTCAAAAATTTGCAGAATCTCATGATTATTCCATTGTTCGCGAATACTGCGGTCATGGAATTGGTGCGACTTTTCACGAAGAACCTCAAGTCGTACACTACGGAACACCGAATACTGGCGACGTTTTAGAAACGGGTATGTGTTTTACCATAGAGCCGATGATAAATGCGGGAAAAAGACACTCTAAAGTATTACCCGATCACTGGACTGTAGTGACGAAAGATAGAAGCCTAAGTGCGCAATGGGAGCACACTTTATTAGTTACGGAAGACGGCGTGGAAATTTTAACGCTTCGCGACGAAGAAGATATCGATAGAGTCATCCGTCATAACTAATCCTATTCATGAGCATTAATCTTGAACTTAGAATCTCTTGTAAACCAGGTATTACAACTAGATAGCATTAATAACCTTGGGGAATGGAAGTCCTTAGTATCAGACAGCTATATATGGCTAAATGAAAATTTATGCTTACTTCCCATCGAAGACTTAGTGACCGGAAGGGCCAAGTTTGTCGATGCGCTTTTACAGCAAGCATGGCAACTAACCGACCTTATCTCTGACGATAACGTGACGCTCTGTGCAGTAGGCGGATATGGACGAGGACATCTACAACCTTATTCCGATATCGACCTTCTCATTGCCAGTAAGAAGCGCCTAAGTAAAGAGTCTGAAGACAAAGTAAGCCAGTTTATTACTTTCCTTTGGGATATACGTTTGGACATTGGCCAATCGGTTAGAACAATCAAAGAGTGTATTGCCCAAGCGAAAGACGATATTACCATTGCCACTAATCTAGTTGAGCTTCGTTTTCTTTCGGGAAGCCAACCTATTTATGATGATTTGTGGCACAAAGTAAACATTAAGCATCGCAGAAGCAGTAAAGATTTCTTTTTAGCCAAATACAAAGAACAAAAAGTACGCCATGCTAAATTTCATGGTACTGCGTACAACCTAGAGCCCAACATTAAAGAAAACCCGGGCTGTTTACGAGACATTCAAACCATTGGTTGGGTTGCAAAACAGCATTTCACCGAGCTAGAAGGTACTCAACTTGTTACAAAAGGGTATATGACCCAAGATGAGCACAGTGAATTGGTAGAGTGCAGAATGCACCTTTGGAAGATTCGCTGTGCATTGCACTTGGTCGCAGGCCGCAGTGAAAACCGTTTGTTATTTGATTATCAAACTGATGTTGCAGAAAAGCTAGGCTATGGAAACGAAGGAAAGAAGTCTGTAGAAACCATGATGCGAGGCTTCTTCCGTGTTGTCAGTCGAATTCACGAATTGAACCTTATGCTTCTCGATCGTTTTCAAAACGATATCCTCAATAAGAAAAAACGTGATATTTGTTATATTTCTACTGATTTTGAACGTGTTGATGGTCTTATTTCACCAAGACATGACAATGCATTTCCATCGCCTGAATCCTTGCTCGATTTTTTACTCGTTATCTCCGATGCAGATAACATTGAAGGTTTAAGTGCTGACTGTATTCGCCAACTAAGAAACGCCAGACAAGCATTTCAGTCTGAATATTATTGTGAAAGACCCGATTGCAGAAATAAATTCATTGCCTTAATGAAGCACCCACACTTCTTTGATAAAGCATGGGATATTATGCATGAATACAAAATTATTCAGCATTATTTACCCGCTTGGGATCAAATTGTCGGCATGATGCAGTTTGACCTTTTTCACGCCTATACCGTTGATGAACATACCCATCGTTTAGTAAAACACGTAAATGCCTATTTTAATCCTAATGATCATAGATTCCCTCGTTGTTCTCGTATTGTAGAAACAATGGAGCACCCTGAAGTCTTGTATATGACAGCGATATTTCACGATATCGCAAAAGGAAGAAACGGCGACCATTCGGTATTAGGTGAGCAAGACGTTCGCGACTTCTGCCAAAGCCATCAAGTCAATAAAGAGCACGAAGACATGATTGCTTGGTTAGTTAGAAATCACTTGTTGATGTCAGTCATTGCACAGCGCAGAGATATATACGATCCCGACGTTATTCATGAATTTGCATCAACAGTGAAAAGCCAAAAACATTTGGACTTACTGTACACCTTGACGTTAGCCGACATTAGAGCCACCAATGACAACTTGTGGAATGATTGGAAAGGTTCATTGCTACGTGAACTGTACCTTATGACGAAGCAAGCCTTGGATAATGGCTTACGTTGCCAAGCAACGCTAGATGAAAGAGTGAGTGCACATAAATCTAAAGCACTGAATTTACTCAGTAAGTACAATATAGAAATAAGCGCAATTGAAGCCCATTGGACACGTTTTAATCAAGACTACTTTAGTCGTTTTACGCCTGCGCAAATAGCTTGGCACACAGAACAAATACTAAGTTGTCACGAATGCGACAATGATGCATTACTCGTTTCAGCAAATGAACACAGTGCAAAAGGCGGCACCGAGTTGTTAGTATACGGCAAAGATAGAGTTGCTATGTTCCCGCAAATTGCCAGTGTTGTTGACAATGGTAACTGCTCTATCCATGATGCCTATATTACTGTTACCGACGACGGTTATGTATTCGACAGCCTATTAATTCTAGAGAATGATGGTCAACGGGTAACGTCAAAAAGTCGTATTAACGAACTTGAAAAAGCCATAAAAGAACAAATAAATAAGCCTGGACGGTCACACACCAATACACGCAGAATTTCACGACAAATGCGCCAATTGGATGTACCCATTAAAATTCGATTTTACTCTCGCGGTGACGAAGCGACCCTAGTAGAATTAGAAGCGCTTGATGCACCTGGAATGCTCGCAAAAGTAGGTCACGCGTTGGTTGATTGCAATACGACGTTAAAGCTCGCAAAAATATCAACCATAGGTGAGCGAGCAGAAGATGTATTTATTGTTACAAATGCAAATGGGCAAGCACTAAGCCCTCAAGAACAGGTTGCTCTTAAGCAGCAATTGAAATTTAAACTCGAACAACTTGAAGATATCCCAAACTCATGAACGAACTACAAACGATTATAGAAAGTGCTTTTGAACAAAGAGCAAACATTACTCCTTCTAGCGCATCACCAGAAGTTGTTGACGCAGTAAACCAAGCTTTTGCAGCTTTAAATAGCGGAGCCGCTAGAGTTGCAGAAAAAATTGATGGTGAGTGGGTTGTTCATCAATGGCTTAAAAAAGCTGTTTTACTGTATTTTCGTCTGCACGACAATGCCATCATTGACGGTCAAGAAACCCAGTATTTTGACAAGGTACCATTAAAGTTCAGCGATTACACCGCAGAGCGTTTTGCTGAAGAAGGCATGCGCGTAGTACCACCTGCGACGGTAAGAACGGGCGTATTCGTAGGCAAAAATGTTGTATTAATGCCATCTTATGTGAATATCGGTGCTTACGTTGGCGAAGGCACTATGGTTGATACCTGGGCGACAGTAGGCTCATGTGCTCAAATCGGTAAAAATGTTCACTTATCTGGCGGTGTAGGCATTGGCGGTGTACTTGAACCTCTTCAAGCAAACCCAACTATTATTGAAGATAACTGCTTCATTGGCGCTCGAAGTGAAATTGTAGAAGGCGTTATCGTTGAAGAAGGTGCAGTTATTTCTATGGGTGTTTATATTGGTCAAAGTACCCGTATTTATGACCGAGAGACTGGCGAAATTCACTACGGTCGAGTACCTGCAGGTTCAGTTGTTGTGCCTGGTACCCTGCCTTCATCTACCGGTGACTGCCAGTTATACGCGGCAATTATCGTGAAAAAAGTAGATGCAAAAACCCGTGGCAAAGTGGGTATTAACG
>CAYUZL010000352.1:0-4574 GCA_964449725.1 uncultured Alteromonas sp.
ATTCTTTGTTGAGCAACAAATGAGGCTAAAAGTGTATCCATTCTATTCATTAATTCAGGATCACCAGTTAACTTAAAAGGTCCTTTTGATTTTATTAACCTTACACCCTCAGCTTTGACATTTCCAGCAACAATACCTGAAAAAGCTTGTCTTAATGCTGCTGCTTTTTTACCTATGGGTTGTTCGTTGTGTAAAGGGAGGGCAGCCATAGATGTATGGGTTGGGATAAACGGCATCTGAAATTCTGTAGGGATTTTTAACGTCCAGTTAAAGCTAAATCCATCGCCATGTTCCCTTCGGAATAGCTCTACTTCTTTCATTTTATTCGCTAAATACACCGCCACTTCATTAGGATCGTCTATGATAATTTTGTATTTTTGTTGTGCTTCTTTACCCAAGGTAGCACCAATGAATTCGTCGATGGCGTCAAAATAGCTTTCACTGCCGGCTGGTCCAGTTAACACAAATGGAAAGGGCTGCTCTGCGTTGTCTTCGTGAAGTAAAATACCCAATAAATACAGAAGCTCCTCAGCGGTGCCGGCACCACCAGGAAAGACCACAATACCATGAGCAAACCGCACAAAAGCCTCTAGTCGTTTTTCAATGTCAGGCATAATAATCAGTTCATTGACGATAGCGTTTGGCGGCTCTGCTGCAATGATACTGGGTTCTGTAATGCCTATATAGCGGCCAGACTTGTTTCGTTGCTTTGCATGACCAATGGCCGCGCCTTTCATTGGTCCTTTCATCGCTCCAGGACCACAACCAGTACAAATTGACATATTTCTTAAGCCAAGAGCATAGCCTACTGCTTTAGTGTATTTGTATTCCGTTTTGTTTATAGAGTGACCACCCCAGCATACGATAGTATCAAGAGTGTTATTGGCACTTAACGCATCGGCATGCCTGAGCATGTCAAACACCATATCTGTTACTAAAGTACCACTTGACGGGCAAGACTGGTGATCAAATGCATATTTATTTCCCATATACAGTAAGTCTCTAAGTACTGAGAAAAGGTGTTCGTGAACGCCGGTAATGAGCTTTCCATCGACAAATGATAACTCTGGAGGGTTAACTAATTCTATTTTAACGCCACGCTCTTTTCTTACTAGCTTTATATCGAAATCTTTAAAGGGGGCAAACAGTGTGTCAGCATCATCTTCGTCAGCACCGCTATTCAGTACAGCCAGGCAGCAGTTGCGAAACAGTGTGTAAATTTCGCTGTTTGCGCTATCTTCTAGTTGAGACAATTCAACTTGAGACAACTGGTTCATCCAGCCTACTGGGTTTAGCTGTATTGTTTTCATAATTCGATAACCACTTGATTCCGGCCTTTCTTTTTAGCGCTATAAAGTGCTTTATCTGCACGTTCAAAAAATTGTTGTAGAGGCTCGCCGTTTTTATAGCAACTGGCACCAAATGATGCGGTAATTTTCACTGGAGTCTGTTTGAATTTAAATGGCAATTGACTTAATTCTTCACGCATTTCGTCAAGTCTGTCTTTTAAGTCATGATCCGATTGATTTTGCATTAACAATGCAAATTCTTCGCCTCCCCAGCGAGCGAGGAATTCGTTCGGCCTTAAATTTTTCATTAGATTTTTTGCTATAACTTGCAGGGTTCTATCTCCTGCAGCGTGACCATACTTATCATTAATTGATTTGAAGTGATCAATGTCGATTACTGACAATGCCAATGGTTCATTTTGAGTCTCAGCAAAAGACATAGCTTTGATAGCTCTTTCATTGTAAGCGAGCCTATTGGGTACCCCTGTAAGAGGGTCGGTATACAAAGAATTTTTTTGCTCTACCAAACGTTTTTTATAACTCAACGTTTGCTTTTGTAAGCTAGTTAACTGGGATTGCATATTAACTAACAAAGACATTAACTGCTCTTGTTCGTCACTGTCTATTTTATGTTTGTCTTGTACTTCAGAACGAATTTGGTCAATGTACTCATGGGCTTTGGTTTTTAGTTCTTCGATATCTTTTTGTTGATCTAGAGAGGAATCAAATTCGCCAAGAATACCTTCTATCTGCCCAACTTGAGCATTATCTCTTTCCGTCATTTTCTGTGACAGTGAGATACTTGATGTCATTTGCTTTTCGGTTTTGTTGATGGCGGCATGTATACGTTGAATTGCTTTTCCATTCGCAGACGCATCAAGCATGGTTTCGTTAATAATAACTCTAATTAACACCAAGCAAGATTCTAGTAATTGCTGCTCGTTCAGGCCTTCTGCTAACACGGTTTTTAATTCAATGAGTTCCGTATCGTTGGGTTTTTTCCTTGCGTAAACATCAACCCATTGCAGTAATTCAGACACAATCTCGGTTTTAACTTTTTCAACTGAACTGGTATTTTTAGTAGACTTACTTTCATCGCTAGTGTTACCGCCCGCTAGAGTAGTACTTTTTACACAGGTCTCCACCAAAGAAACGGCACTAAATAAGTGGCTAAACATTTGCTCTAATGATGTAGTAGGAGCTGACAGTGATGTGAGCTGGTGGGCAATTGAACGTCTGAGCTCTTCAGGAGTTTGGTCTAATTGTTGAATCTTTTTGACTGTTGCTTGAAGGTCCGACACTTTATTTTTAATTTGGTGTCGTACATGTTGGTCACCATCCATCAGTAGAGGAGACAACTTATTAATACTGACGGCTGCTAGGCTAAAGTCGGGTTTGCCCGAAAGATGCCCTCTGAGGATTTTTAGTTCAGCATCTATTGTCGTATTTGTACCCTCATAAAAGGCTGAAAGGCGGGTAATTAGCTGTGCTAAATTATCTGAATATTTTTTTAGCGCTTTTTGTTTTAGAGCATCCACTTACTGCTACCTCACTGTCTTGGCAGGCGTAAATCTACGTCGAGTGTTTCAAAGTTAGAACGGAAAGGGTTGATATCTAAACCTCCGCGTCGAGTGTAGCGAGCATAAACTGTCAAGTTAGTAGGACTGCACTTATTGAGTATGTCACAAAATATTCGTTCTACACATTGTTCGTGAAACTCATTGTGTTGACGAAAAGAAATAATATATTTAAGCAAACCTTCACGGTCTATTTTGCTTCCGCTATAACGAATATACAGTGTCGCCCAATCAGGTTGATGAGTTATCAAGCAGTTCGATTTTAATAGGTCACTGTAAACGCATTCTTCTACTTTAGTAGAAGTATCTACAGATAACAATTGTACATTGGGAGAATAAGTATCTACTTCTATATCTAAATCGTCTAAACACTCACCTTGAGGGAGGGAAATATTAAAATCTGATGCAGTGTTTAGTGAATAGAGCTTTGCCGTAACAGGCGCATTAGCACAGTTAGATAAATCGTTGTTTATTGCGGACTCTAGGGTTTTCCAATCATTGAATTTACTTTGATTCAAACTATTTAAATACAATTTAAAGGACTTTGATTCTATTAAGTTATAGGAATCTATGGGAACCCAGCAGCGCAATATCGCAACCTGAGGCTTGCCTTTGGTATTTAGCCAAGAAACTTCGTAGCCATTCCAAAGATCAACGCCTTGAAAAGGCAAGTCAGACTCTAGCCCAATTTGCTCTCTACTCAGAGTACGAGGTACACCTTGTAAAAGTTCAGGAGAATAGGTGTCTTTATAGTCGGTAACTTTCCCTAATGAAAGAGAATTTAACAAGTTGTCACTAGGTTGCTCTGTGTTAGTCATATAGAAATTGTTATTATTTGTTTAATGTAGTCCACTTTATTGTAGGAGCAAATCCTTTGAACGTACACCAGTCACTGACTGAGTTTGTAGAAAAATTCATTTCTCTCTCTTCTGAATCCAAACGAACAATAGAATATGACCCTGAATGGCCATCCATTTGTGTTGATAATACAAATATGCAGAAAGGTGAACATGGTATTTGGACTCCTAAAGTTCAAGAGCCAAAACAATCCTTCAGTAATTTGGAAGATGGCTTAGAAATAACACTTCATCCTGATATAAAAGCATTTTATACCGAATTTTGGAGCGAGAGCTTGTTTGCTAAGTCAAACGGCGAGAATTATGAGTTGCTTCAAGTTTGGAATGAACAGGACTTTGCTATTCTGCAAGAAAACTTGATTGGTCATGTGTTAATGAAACGACGTTTAAAGCAAGCCGAGACTCTGTTTATAGGTCTAACGGATGAAGATGACATAATAGTGAGCGTGGATAACGCGTCTGGCCAAGTTGTACTAGAGCAAGTGGGGCAAGAACCCCACAAAACACTTGCAAATTCATTACCTGAGTTTATTTCGGCTCTTGTTGTTGACTCATCTTGGTAAGATAGTGCTCGATGACTATTAACCTGTCATTGAGCTGCCTATTTTGTTCTTCAAGTTGTTCGATACGTTGTTCTGGAGTCAAACCATTTCTTGCATCAAGCTTAGGCTCAGGATTATCTTTTATCGTTTCAACTGCCTTTGCTCGTTCTCCCGACTGATACCTTTGTATTACTTTTATCGCTTGTGGCAAAGTAAGGGAGTCGTTAGCTTTCGCTCTTAACATTGCCACTGATGGCGTCATGCCTTTTGTCGATAGTTGTTCGCACAGGCGTAGTAATTCTTGTATGT
>CAYUZL010000353.1:0-3469 GCA_964449725.1 uncultured Alteromonas sp.
CAAATTAATATTAACTAACTCATCAAAATCTACCTTTGCCATCTGTCCCATAACGACATCGCCGCCATTGGTAGTAACACTAAACGATAATTCTTTAACGAAGTTTCCTTGCTGTGCCCAGTATTTCCCATCTTGAAAAGCGACCAAAATGTGGTTTTGACTAATAGACTCACTTTGAACATGAGTAGATGAGTATTCACAGGGCCAATAGTCTTTGTCTACGTTAGTAAATTCAGAACTAGCGCTCGCTCCCCAAATTTTATAGCCTTTTTGTAGTAAGCGATCCCATTCCCCGCCTACTTCCGATACGGAGGGATCCCAGCCGTTTTCAGTTTGAATGTTTCTATATCCATTACTATTTCTTCCCTTTAACTTTTGACTGCCTGGAGAACCAGAAAAGCTAACAAGATTAAGGCTCAATTCTCGCCAATATTCTATATCGTGTTCATTTTCTTCTTGTTGAGCGTTTCGTTTATTTGGATGACTGTATAATAGTAGTGGTTTCACCTCAGATTTTTCTGCTAACGCCTCTAACCAATCAAATGCAAACTTAGGAGAAAGTAAATCCTGACTGAAGTTATTATGTTGATCGAATCTATGAGCAAAATTCGCTAAATGTTCAAATTCGTTCGTTGAGTGAGGCAAAATTACTGTTGCCTGTTCTTTTCCCCTAAAGGGAGGAATATTCCACTCTAAAGCTGCCATGATGGTTAACTCTGGCTTAGCCTTTCTCGCTGAAATTAACGAATCAGCGTATTCTTTTTGCTGACCATTATTCAATAGATGACGACCATAATCAGTGATTGCTATGGCATCACATTCGAACTCTGATGCTTTAGCTACGAGGGTACTGATACCTCTATTCCCCCTAGAGAAATGACTATGCACATGGGTATCCACCTTGTACCAAGAAAACGAATCCTTGCTTTTAACCGATTCTTTCCAATAAGATTTATGTTCCACCGACGTATCGTTTTTACTATACAAAGCTAAGTTTTTAATACGTTTATCAATTTCCATTTCAACAAAACGATAATTTTTTGAACCTATATTTCCAATGATGCGAGTGTAATCTTCTTCTTTAAAGCCATCGGGTAAATCATGGACATAAGGAAAGAACACATCTTCGATATTTAAATTAGTAAGTACTTCCTGAGCTTTAATCGCTTTATATTTAGTGCCTGTGATGTAATCTGAAAAAGCAATGCCTGCTTTGTCTGCAGCTAAATCGGAAAAACTAAAACCGCTTCCGCTTTTCAATGAATCTAACAATTCTTTAGTTTCTCCTACCGCAAGCGCTGTAGATTCATGCCCTAATTGATGCAAAATCGCGGAATATACAAAATGCTGAGTTAAATCTATTCGTCCTCTTAGAGTTGGGAGCCTCACGTAACCTTTACGGTATCTAACGCCAGCCAGAGAAGAAAAACTCGAATCACCAAACTGTATAGCCAATGCCCAGAGTATAGCTGTGTTTTCAGCTACAGGGTCCGTCGCTTTTGAACGAATTTTTGCTATCGAAAATAAGTTCTTAATATGAGGTGCTAGATTTGAATAGTTATGCTTATTAAGCTCTTCAAGGTATGCCTGAACTGAATTTATATCAACTTGCTTATGATGTTGAAGAATCTGTGCAAAATGACCTATTTTTTGTAAAGAGTTTTTTATTTGTTCTGGGTTAATTATTGGCTTGCCGGAAATCAAACGTATTTCTTTGTCCCCGTGGTGTAATTCGTCAACCATATCATTAACGTTAGTCGTCATTTCGTTACCAATTACTCTGGACAATATGGTTAAACTAAGCCATTTAACCCAACGTCCATTAATTGGAACGTAGCCTAGCTTACAATTATATAATTCAGCTGTTCTTTCTTTGGTAGAAAGAAAACAGCTTACATTGAAATAGCGAGGAATACGGTGAAGGACCTTTGTTGAGATTGCCAATACAACGCCATGATCAGATGAAGATATATGTAGTTTGCTGTTAGATAGCATATAACTTCCCATTTTAGATAAAGCTTCCAGTTCTCTTTCATTCACCCTAATGTCAATAGACTGCGTTGGCGAACGAAAGGCGTGGTCTACCTTTTTAATAACATTCCCAGCCAATTGTACTTCATCGGTGGATATTCCCGCTTGCTTCACCAATGAATACGGCTGAAGAGCCGCAAAGAAAATAGAAATAGGTAAACATACTGCGAGTAAAAGAAAGACTAGTTTGAACGTAATTTTCATAAAAGTAGAATTGAAGAAACAGAAGCTAACGAGATAAATTGCGTTTCCAATAGTTTAACCTTAAATGTATCTATAAAGTGAATAATTTAATTTGCATTCTATCTTATTCTTATATTTAAGACATCATTTGCTAGAACAACTAGGAAAGTTTAAACAGCATTACTCCATTCACTGTATGAAACGGCATTATTATTAGTTAATTCAACTTGAGTTAATCATGTGAAACGCCTATCAATCGCTAAATATATCTTTCTAATTCATATAGTTAAAAAAGAAGAATACCGGAAGGTTTGCAGCCTAAACATACATTATTATCCAGTTATTAATTTTAAACGGTAATTCAAAATTATGGGTTTAAGTGTGGTGAGCAGTACTAAGAGCTTTTGGGCTGAAAAAAGAAATAAACCAAGACTTTCTTCTCAGTCGGACAAAGTCGATAGTTTAAGAAGTCTTAACGCAGATATTTCCGACACCGATAGTATTACGTTGTCCATGACGATAGACGCAATGAATGTTGCGGCTTTAATACTCTCTCCTAGTGGACGTATTTTAAAAGCAAATGTCGCCGCTTGCAGGTTGTTATCAACAACAAAGAATCATCTTTATACAAGAAATATGACAGACATAATATCAAGTGAATCCCGTAGGGAGTATATTTCTTTGTTTGAGGGATGTAGTTGTATGCCATCGGATACAATTAACCACGGCCCAAAGGAAGTCCAGTTCGCATGCAACGACGGACATATCGCTGATGTAGACTTAAGTATTTCCAGTATTAAAAATCAAAACAACGCAATCCATCTAATTGCAATTTTACATGATTTAACTGTACGCAAGGTTAAACAACAAAAACTACAAAAGCTTGCAAATATAGATACCCTAACCGAACTATTTAACAGGCGCGCTTTTAGTAATCAATATGGGGCACTTTGGCAGGCCTGTATAGAAGACAAAGAACCTATTTCATTATTAATGATTGACGTAGATTATTTTAAAAAGTTTAACGATAAGTACGGACACCTAAACGGCGACGAATGTTTAAAGAAAATTAGCAAAATAATGCTTGAGCATTTACCTAGCTCTGACTCTTTTGCAACTCGCTATGGAGGTGAGGAATTTATTATGTTGCTTCCACGATGTGGCAGTAATATGGCAAAGGTAATCGCTGAAAAATTATTAAGCGCCATTGAAGATATAACGTTTGAAGATATAGGGCTAAGCAACAATGTAAATG
>CAYUZL010000354.1:0-3744 GCA_964449725.1 uncultured Alteromonas sp.
ATGTTATCGTCGTTGGTTTGTTTTACTTTGCTGTATGGCAACCGCTTCAAACGGGTATTGCAAAACAAACCGCAAGCTTAGAAAAGCAATCAGAAATGTTAGATTGGGTGCAGTCCCAAGCAGTAAAAGCGACTCAATTACGCAGTTTATCAGGGAAAAAGTCGAGTTTTAAAGGCTCTCTTCCTCAAGCGGTAAATGCCACCTCTGCACGGCATCAAATCGCCATAAGCCGTATGCAACCGCAAAGTGAAGAGTTACAAGTTTGGGTTGATGAAGCTGAATTTAATAAGGTTCTTGCGTGGTTACAGTCATTAGAAAAAATGGGCATATTGATTAAGCAAGTGGATATTTCAGAGTCTAATACGCCAGGCATAATTCGTATACGCCGATTACAATTAGGAAAAGTATGAAAAAAATAGCACTTTGGAGCATAGGGATTGTTTTCGCTCTTGTTATATTTTTACTCGTTAAGTTACCAGCGGCTCACGTGGTTTATCGGTTGCCATTGCATAACAACATACTGCTGGGAAAGGTATCTGGTTCTGTATGGAATGGGAAAATAGACAGAATATCTGTGAATGGTTTTGTTGTTGATAAAGTCAATTGGAAGCTAAGCGCATTTCCTTTACTGATAGGAAAACTGTCGTTAGATGTGAAAGGCGGTAATATTCGAGATGTAAACGCAATTGCGATTAGCGGGCCAATTTCTGCTCCATTATTTAATCTTGCTCATATAGAAGCCCATAACTTGTCGTTGTACTTTCCTAGCGAAAGGCTGATAGCTAAGGCAAAACTTCCTATTAAATTGAACATGGGAGGACGTTTTAAATTACGTTTGAAAGAGTTGGAATATGGACCTAACTGTAATGCTCTAGAAGGTACGGCAGAATGGTTGAATGCGAATGTATCACTTCCCAGTGGCACAACAACCTTGGGTAACTTTGCGGCTGATCTGGCGTGTAAAGACGAAGGAGTAGCGATGACTCTCGCTGAGCCCAATACCCTTGGGTTATCATTTGCGTCTGAATTTTCACCTGATTTTAAGAAATTTAACGTATCAGGTAAGTTTAAACTCGACCCTAATTTACCCGCAGAAATACAGCAAGCAGGTAACTTTTTTGGCGCACCAGAAACCGATGGTTATACTCGTTTTGAGTTATAAATTAGCACGGTCCTGAATACGGTTACTAGAAAACAAATCGAGTTTACCTTGATATAAATTCTGGTCTTGGCGATTGGTTGATTTGCGTTTTGCTTCACGAAAATAACGCTGACTTCTGTTGATATCGCCAAGCACATAATAAACTTTGGCTAAGCCAAAATAGATTTCGTGCTTACTTTTGTCTAACCGCAGGGCGTCCCTGTAATGGGAGAGTGCTTGTTCATATTCTTCATTTTCGAAGTCTTGTTCACCGCGAATAAAGTGATAATAAGGGTTGTCTTCTAAATTGCGGTCGACGCGGGCTAAAAGTCGGTTTGCATCTTCAATTCGGCCTGTTCTACGGTAAAGGTGAGCTAGGTTTTCAATTGCAGAAGGGTTGTTTTTTTCAATCGCAAGGGCGTGCTTATAGACTTTTTCTGCTTCATTTAACATACCACTATGTCGATATAACAAACCTAAATTGACCCAAGCAGAGGCGTGGTCGGCATCTAAAGCAAGTGATTGACGCAAGTAAGCATAAGAGGTGACATAATCTTTAACTAGCAGTGCATCGACTGCTTTATTGTTGTAAAACATACTCATTACTTCAGCCAAACCTACAGCGCGCTTTTTGAATTTATTGCGCCTATTTTGCGGATCAAAATCCACTTCTAACGTGTTATTAATTAAATTAACTTTTCCCAAATCACGTGGGGGAGAGATGTCTACATTTATATGTCCATTCAATAAGCTATAGCCTTCCCGCCGTGTCCAATACTCGGGAATTTCTATGTCTTGAAATTCAGCATGAAAGCCTGCATAGGACGCCATCGAATAGGTCATAATGGACATTGAAAGGCAATTTGCTGCACGATTCTTAAAGGTTTCGTCGGCAACGGTATTCGCGCCAGAAATATATAGTAAGTCGAGTCTTGAGTGGTCGAATATTGCGGTTACAAGAGAGCGCATTTGCTCTATAGGCGTATCGATTAAGTGAATGGATCCATCAACATAAGCTTTTGCTTCATCGCTAAGAGTAAATATTTCTTCTTTTGTTTCGATGTGAATATATTCATAGTCGGGGAAGGCGGTGTCGTGGAGTAAATTTGTTTCGAGACTTGGGTTGCTTCGGTCCAAACCTCCTGCACACGCTGTAAGCAAAAATGTCAATAAAACCCCATAAAATGAAATTTGATAACGCATACATCACTCGCCTACTTGTATGAAATCCACGCTCTAGTTTAGTGTAAACGAGAGCGTATTTACAAGTATTTAACAAAAGTAGGCAAGTAAAAGCGATTATTTCCAGTTTTTGTTTTTACTAGTACGGCCTATGCCTGGATTAAATGCATTGGTTGGATCGAGCTTTTTGTAGAAGTTGCGCAAGGTTTCTTTTGCTGCATATTCGTGGCCTACGTTGTGTTCTGCTGGATATTCAGCACTGCGGGCATCGAATGTATCTAAGATACGCTGCTTGAGAGCTTTCCCGTCAGTGCCTTTTTTCAACACATAGTTTTGATGCATTACGTGGCAGAACAAATGGCCATAGTAGAACTTGTCTTCAATTTGCGATTCAATATCTTCGGGCAATGTTTCAAACCAATCTGCATCGTTGCGACGAAGCGCTACATCTATTGTCATCATTCCGCCGACTTCATCGCCACGCATAGCGTGATAACGACCAATTGCACCCCCTGCAGCAAAGCGGTGAAGAATGGCTTTATCACCTTCTTGCTTGGTACATTCGAAATAATCACCTTCGTTGTTTTTAAAGAAGTTCTCTAAGTATTCTTTGGCTTCGTCTACGCCGTGCCCACTCATTTCCAGTATCCAGTGGTGAGCATATTTATCGCGGAAATTTTCCATTCGAGCTGGCAGATGATTAGGCCACAAATAGCTAGACCATTGCATAATCCGGTCAGCCATTTTTGATGGTAAAAACGAAAAGTTACCGGCAATACGGTCAACAACCCGTTTTAAACCAAATAATTTCGGTATGTATTTCGATCCTAACTTTTCGATAACGACAAAGGTATCTTTTCCGTATTTTTTACTGACATCGTAGCAATCGCGATGTAAGTATTCGCCAGACACCGGAAGAGATTTAAAGGTGGAAAGGACATCTCTGCGAATTTGTGTAAAAACGCTAGCGTCGTTTGAGCCAACGTAGAATACTTGCTGCTTGTCAGGGATTGGGTAGGTATCTAAGCGCACGGCAAATACTGCGAGCTTTCCTGCACACCCTGATGACTCGTGTAAACGGCGACCGTCGTTATTAAAACGGGCCGGCGTGTCTGCGTCGATATCGCGAACACGGGCATGATATTCGTTGTCTGAAGCGCGTTTTTCACTGCGATGAATGTCTTCTGGCGTATAGCGTTTTTCTTGTAAGTTGGTCAGAATTTCTTCTGGGGTATTACCCAGTTCAATGTCCAGGTTATTCACTAAGCTGAGTTGGCCGTCATCACTAATTTGCGCGTAAAGTGATAGCTCAGTGTAAGCAGGCCCACGCTGAACAAGAGCGCCACCAGAGTTGTTACAAATGCCGCCAACAATAGATGCGCCGATACATGATGACCCAATAACGGAATGAGGTTCACGGC
>CAYUZL010000355.1:0-3171 GCA_964449725.1 uncultured Alteromonas sp.
GAATCCTGTTTAAGAAACGGCGCTCAATACTGCTAGAATTGCGAATTACTGCGTTGTAAAAGCCAGCAATAGAATAACTATTACATGACTTTTACGCCTTGCACTTCACAATTCTAACAGCACCGAGTGTCAAAATTAAAACTAGCACTTTCAAACAAACAGTTGCACCATTCCTTAAACAGGACTCAGGTTAAAATAACGATGCAATGGTGGCTGTATGAATTCGCACACAGCCACTTTAAATTGAATACAGAGCTGGGTGATGATGAAAATCACACCTCATCAGTCGCGCACCAAAACGAAGCAAACTGCGCACCACATCAGACAGCGACTATTCAGTGTTGATTTTATTAGAGATCAAACATCAAATTTAATCTATATATTTCATAATGTTAAGCTGCAGCAAAACCCTGACCACTTGGACAAGTTTTTGGCATCTTTCCTGCTATTTGAATGATTGAACGTTAACTTATGCTTTCGCGCAGCTAAGAGTAACTACAAAACACACACTTAGGAATGACAAATGAAACACACCACTATGACTAGAACCTTGCTAGCAAGTTCAATTTTATTGGGACTTACTAACATGAGTGTTTACGCTCAAGAGTCTGACACGGATGAAGCAGATGTTGAAAGAATTGAAATCAAAGGCTCACTAGGAAGTTTGCCGGGGCAAGACGTAGAATCTGTATTTGGTTTCGGAAAATCTCTTTTAGAAACGCCTCGTTCAGCGTCTACTATTAGTGGCGAGCAGTTAGAGCGTTTTAGCGTATCTGATATCGACGAATTAGTTGCCTTTTCTCCAGGTACATTTACTCAATCTTTCTTTGGTGTAGCGGGTTCTTTGGATGTACGTGGAACACCAGGTGAAACATATTTTAGAGGGGTTAGACGTCTAGATAACCCTGGAAACTACCCAACACCTATTGGTGCTTCAGGCCGAATTGATATTGTAAGAGGACCAGCGTCTCCAATATATGGACCAGCTAAAATTGGTGGCTACTTAAACTTTAATCCTAAATCTGCACGAGCTAGTAGCGGACAATATTTGGAAGCACCAGAAGGCGCAATCTCGTATACCACTGGTACTTGGGACAAAAGTATACTAACAGCTGAAGTTGGTGGGCCAGGAGAAGTAGCAGGTAAAGAATTAGGCTATTATTTTTACGGTGAAATCGAAAATTCAGGTAGCTACTACGACAACACAGACACTGACCAAACCATACTACAAGCGTCATTTAACGTCGATATCTCTGATAAATTCAGGGTTGAATTTGGTGGTATGTATCACGACTTTGAAGGCAACCAAGTTGCTGGTTGGAACCGTTTAACACAAGATCTTATAGACAACGGTACTTATATCACAGGTACTGCTCAACCACTTGATTTTAATGGTGATGGTTCAATATCTCATGATGAATTTGGAGCTTCTACCGGGGTTCAAGCTACTGATTTCGATGGAAACCTTTCATTCAATGACGCTGGTGAACCAATATTTATAACCAATAGGAATTTGATTAACCCTTTCATCTTTACTCCAGCATTTGAGAATGGCCTAGCCGATATTACTGACGCGTTTTTTAATCCGTTACAAGCACTTGAAAATGTGGGTACTACGACATTAAGTGGAAATCAAGTTCTTGTTGCCGCTGATGATACGCTGGAAAATGAAGCCATAACACTTTACTTTGATGCTATTTATTACACTGATAGTGGCTGGGAAATCAAAAACCAATTGTTCTTCGATTCATACGAAAACTTAAATGAAAATGCCTATGGCTTTTCTCAATTCCATGATTCTTGGGTCATTGAAGACAAACTCATTTTCGCCAAAGAATTTTATGGCAACGGCTGGGAATCACAAGTTCAGCTTTCTCCGTCGTTACGTTACACAGATTTTGAACACGGCGATGACTTTACCGATGAGTATTTTGACAGACGTGACCTAACCGGTCCATCTACTGCGTTAGATCGCCGATTATTAGCAACTCGTAGTGGTGAAGACTTTGATAACTACGACGTGGGTGATTACTTAAACTTAGGTGCTGCAGCACTTGTCGATATCACTTGGGACTTTGGACTTAATTTCGTACTAGGTTTACGTTATGACACCATCGATATTGATTCAACAAGCAGAGAAGAATTACTACTTTCAGGTACCCCAGGTGTTACCCCTGACATTTCTGCTAGTAGCACAGAAGAGGGTGCTTCTTGGAACTTTAGTGTATCTTACAAAACACCCATTGGTTTGATCCCCTATATTACTGCAGCTGAGCAAGGTACGTTAGTTGCCGGTCAAGGTGCTGAAATTGGCGTAGGCCAGCTAGAAGATGGTGCATTTGATACATCAGAACTCTTTGAATATGGTGTTAAAGGCTCTTTCTTAGACGACTCACTGTACTTTGCATTATCTATTTATGAACAAGAAAGAACGGACTTTAGTGCACAAAATACAGTGACCAACAACACAACCAGAACAGAAGGACTTGAGTTTGAAGTGCGCTGGGTTGCTACTGAACAGCTAGTGCTTAGCTTAGGCTATACCAATGTTGAAGTTGTAAATTTAACAGCGCTTAGCGGCGGAACACAATTTAGCTTCCTCGGCGCTGAAGATTTACCCAATGTTACTGACCCATCGGTTTTATTTGGTGGAGCCGCTATTGGTCTCATTACTGTAGGAAGTGAAAGTGAAGCACGTAAAGCAGGTATTCCTGAGAATGTCTATACAGCAACGGCAACTTATGATTTCCAAAATGGTTTTTCTGTTAATGGTAGCGTAGTCAGAGCCGATGAGACCTTCTCTGGTTTCTCTCAGGCAGTCGAGTTACCGGCATATACGTTAGTTAATGCGGGTGCAAAATACGACGCTGAAAACTGGTCAGTCAGCGTGAACATCAAAAACTTAACGGATGAGCGTTATTTCCGTTCTAACTTCCCAGACTTGTTTGGTACACAGGTTGTTTTACCTGAATTACCTAGACATTACCAAGCAAAATTCTCTTATAAGTTCTAAGAAACTACTTGGGTTAGTCTAATTTAAAACAAAACCCCTCGTAAACGAGGGGTTTTTATAACAGGGCCATAGAAACAACGTTAGTTAACCATTTATATAACCAAGCGCTTTAACAATCAGAAATGAAGCAAGTATAAATAGCAATACCCCCCTTATAC
>CAYUZL010000356.1:0-2700 GCA_964449725.1 uncultured Alteromonas sp.
ATTCACGTCAGTTCTAAACTTCGCAAGTCTCAAGAAGACGTTGTAGAAATGGCAGTAGCCGCGGTAAAACATGCCAAGGGATACACCAATGATGTTGAATTTTCTTGTGAAGATGCAGGACGTACCCATATTGATTATTTATGCCGTATGGTTGAATCCGTTATTAATGCCGGTGCCACAACGGTTAATATTCCCGATACCGTAGGCTACACAACACCTTCAGAGTTCGGTGGTATCATTGCTAACTTGTTCAACCGTGTTCCCAATATAGATAAAGCGGTTATTTCCGTGCATTGCCACAACGATTTGGGTCTAGCGGTTGGCAACTCACTTGCCGCAGTGGAAAATGGCGCTCGCCAAGTTGAATGTACAATAAATGGTATTGGTGAACGCGCTGGAAATTGTTCATTAGAAGAAATTGCCATGATTTTGGAAACCCGCAAAGCAAAATTCGGGTTACAAAGTCGCATTGATACCCAAGAAATCAGCCGCACATCAAAGCTAGTCAGTCAGTTGTGTAATATGCCCGTTCAAGCCAATAAAGCCATTGTTGGCGCAAATGCGTTTAGCCACTCTTCAGGTATTCACCAAGACGGTGTTTTAAAAGCACAAAATACCTACGAAATAATGACTCCTGAAAGTGTAGGTATAAATAAAAACAACCTAAATCTCACCTCTCGCTCGGGACGTCATGTTATTAAGCATCGTTTGTCCGAACTTGGATACCAAGCTGGCGACTACGATTTAGATAGTATCTATGATTTATTTTTAAAGTTGGCCGATAAAAAAGGTCAAGTTTATGATTACGACCTTGAAGCCTTGTTGTTCTTCGATCAACAACGCCAAGATTATGCACACTACGAATTAGTTTCTTTACAAGCCACATCTGGCAGAGAGATTATTCCAAGTGCAACGGTTCGCCTAAAAATTGGTGGACAAACAGTAACTCAATCTTCTGTTGGCAATGGTCCTGTTGATGCGTCTTTTAACGCAATAATGACAATGCTAGGACATGAAGAATTAACCATAGTCGACTTTAAACTTGATTCAAAAGGTGAAGGCGCAGACGCTCTTGCGCAAGTGAGCGTTATCGCTGAATATCGAGGCCGCCGATTCCACGGCATTGGCCTTGCAACTGACATAGTAGAATCCGGTGTAAAAGCACTAATTTACGTATTAAATGACACCTATTTGGCAGACCAAATAGACGAACAAAAGCAGCAAGTTCGCGTCGCAGGAGAATAAAATTGAAGACTTATAATATCGCCGTTCTAGCAGGGGACGGAATTGGCCCAGAAGTAATGCATGAAGCCAATAAAGTACTTGATGCTATTGAACAGAAGTTCAATCTCGGTTTCAACCGAGAATCCTTTGCCGTGGGTGGCTACGCCATAGATACTGAAGGCGAGGCTTTACCTGCTAATACACTTTCTGGTTGTGAAAAAGCCGACGCCATATTGTTTGGTTCTATTGGAGGCCCCAAATGGGATTCTCTGCCTTTAGAGCAGCGCCCAGAACGTGCTGCTTTATTAAAATTACGCAGTCATTTTGATTTATTCTGTAACTTGCGTCCCGCACAAATTTATTCTGGCTTAGCGCAGTTGTCTCCACTCCGTGAAGATATCGCGTCAAGTGGCGTGGATGTAATGGTGGTAAGAGAACTCACTAGCGGCATTTATTTTGGTACGCCAAAAGGCCGTGACGATAACAATGGCAACGAAATGGCATTCGATACCATGCGTTACAGCCGCAGTGAAATAAGCCGAATTGCCCGCATTGCGTTTAATTCGGCTATGTTAAGAGACAAGAAAGTATCTTCTGTAGACAAAGCAAACGTATTAGAGTGCAGTCGCTTGTGGCGAGACGTCGTAGAAGAAGTTGCAAAAGACTTTCCTGACGTTGAATTAGAGCATATCTATATTGATAACGCAGCGATGCAACTCATTAAAAACCCTGCGCAGTTCGATGTCATGCTGTGTTCAAATTTATTCGGTGACATTCTTTCCGATGAATGTGCAATGATGACAGGCTCTATGGGCTTACTTGCATCAGCCAGTATTAATGAAGACAATTTTGGTATGTACGAACCAGCTGGAGGATCTGCGCCAGATATCGCGGGCCAAGGTATAGCCAATCCAATTGCGCAGATATTATCTGCCGCTATGATGCTTCGCTATAGTTTCAATGAAGTAGAAGCTGCAGACGCTATACAAAGAGCGGTTGTTGCCACATTAGAAGGCAACATCCTTACTGCCGAGTTGCGTTCAGCTGACGCCACTGGAAGTGCAGCAACAACGTCTGATGTTGGTAATGCAATTGTGAAACACATTTTAGCGGAGTAACTCATGAGCAAAACTCTTTACGAAAAAATATTCGACGCTCACACTATCGTTGAAAAAGATGATGACTATTTATTATACATAGACAGACACCTTATTCACGAGGTTACGTCTCCTCAAGCTTTCGCTGGCTTGGAAGAGAAAAACAGAAAAGTACGCAGACCTGATCGCACTTTCGCCACTATGGATCACAGTATTTCAACCCGCTCGTTGGCATTAGATGCCTGCGGCCCTGAAAACCATAAACAACTGCGAACTCTTGCCCAAAACTGCGAAAAACACGGTATAACCTTGTACGATGTCGGCCATAAAAAACAAGGTATCGTACATGTTATGGGACCAGAGCTTGGTTTAATATTAC
>CAYUZL010000357.1:0-3335 GCA_964449725.1 uncultured Alteromonas sp.
GCGTTTGCCTTCTGGCAAAAACTTTTGTACCACTTTCGCCATTACACCCATTAACTTCACATCTGCGTCAATGACTTGCTTAATTTCAGGCCTCAGTACTTTTACAACAACAGGTTCATCGTTTTCTTTTAAGACAGCTCCGTAGACTTGGGCAATAGACGCCGATGCAAGTGGTTTGTCGTCAATTTCAGAAAAATAGGCACTTAAAGATTCAACCTCAAGAGCTTTACAAATAAGTTCATGAGCAATCGCAGAGTCAAAAGGTTCCACCTGATCTTGCAGTCGAGCTAACTCTTTTGCAAAATTATCTGAGAGCAAATCTTTTCGGGTAGACAACATTTGACCGAACTTAATAAATACCGGCCCTAACGACTGCAAAGCGAGTCTCAAACGCTCACCTTCAGACAAATCTTTATGTTTGTTCCTCAACCAAAAAAAGAGAATTCGAACAAAACGAACCGACCTAGGTAGCCGATTTTTCGGAATAAGCTCATCTAACCCATGCTCTAAGATCACCTTATTGATGCAGTAAAGGCGCACCATACTCATTGAGTATCCTTGCGAATACGTGTTTCGAGTAAATCCATTTTAGAAGTAACACGATCAACGTCGTCTCTGAGCATTCCAATTTGCATCCCAATGCCCTCAACACCCTGTTTTCTAGCAGCTATAGGACGCTCCTCTGTTACAAATTCTGCGGCTTGCACACTGAGTAAAGATGTAATCGAGGTGACTTTTTTATGGATAGATTTGAAACCGCTAAACAGAGTATGAGCAACCACATCGGACGTGTAACGGGCTAAGGTTTCTTCCAAATCAATATTATTGGCTGACACTAACTCCGTTAGCTTTTGGGCAATAGCAATGTCGCCAACTAACGCTAAGTCCCCTTTTTGAATCAATGAAGTCAACTGACTGCTGTCAGAAAGTTCAGATAGCACAGCGAGCTTGGTTTTAATAATACAGGTTTTGCTGTCTATGTTTTCTTTAGCATCAAGAAACGTCTGAGGTTCATTTAATACCAGTACATCATCGTCAAAAACCAAGGTCAAACCGTCTTTAAACACATCTAAAAACAAAACAACACGGTTGCCTTTTAGTTCACTTAGACTGCTTTGAGTTTTCGGCTGTGTCGAGAGGAAACTATTAATCGCTTTTTCTAAAACCGCATTGGCTAGTTGACGCGCAGGCATTAGAATTTGTAACCGCGATGAAGGGCGACCACGCCTCCAGTTAAATTGTCGTAACGGCACTGTTCAAACCCAGCATCTTCAAACATGCCTTTCAATGTGTCTTGATCTGGATGCATACGAATTGATTCCGCAAGGTACTGATAACTCTCTTTGTCATTTGCCACTATTTGTCCCATAGTAGGCAACACATAAAAAGAGTAAGCATCGTATATTTTACTTAACGCTGGTAATACTGGTTTAGAAAACTCTAAAACCAACAAACGTCCACCAGGTTTTAACACGCGGAAAATCGATGCTAAGGCGTTTTCTTTTTCAGTGACGTTACGCAGACCAAAAGCCATAGTAATCACATCGAAATGGTTGTCGGGAAAAGGTAAGGCTTCAGCGTTAGCTTGTACGTAATCTATATTTTTTACTCGCCCCATATCTCGTAACTTATCACGGCCCACTTTCAGCATAGACAAATTAATATCTGCGAGTACCACACTCCCCGTATCTCCGACCAAACGAGAAAATGTTGCAGTTAGATCACCGGTTCCACCGGCTAAATCAAGGACTTTATGACCACTGCGAACTCCACTGCAATCAACGGTATAACGTTTCCATAAACGATGTATGCCCAATGACATTACATCGTTCATCACATCGTATTTGGCTGCCACACTATGAAAGACATCGGCAACCATATTCACTTTTTGCTCTTTCGCTACTTGCTTGTAACCAAAATGTGTTGTGTCTTCGCCATTCGTATTGTTGGCGTTATTTGCCGATGTATCTGTCATATCAATGTCCAAACCACTTATTTTCTATAGTGTACCCAAGTTATTTGTGATTACCTAGGCCGTGTTAACCTTATTTTAGCTTGATTGAAAGCTATTATCACCGCAACTCAGCGCCAATATCTGGCTCAGCTCTTGATATTTCAAGCCGGATTCTTGCTGCCATTGATTAAACTGGTTATTAATGGTTTCAAGGCTTCTTTTCGTCGTTAAACCGCCATCAATTAATTTATGTTGGCGAAAATAACCTTCGACATCCCGTGTAAGCAAATAGGTATCTATGCCTAGAGCACGCAATGCATAAGGCCCAGTATTGCCTCCCAATCTAGCGCCCATACGTTTCAAGTATGCCCATAATTCGATAATATTGCCTTGAGTAAAATCTGACGCAAACTGGGTAAAAGAACCGTGTTTTTGTGCAATGGTATTCAACATCATTGCATTATCTCGAATAGACATGACTTTACGTAGGTTTCGGATTATTGCCGGATCCGTTGCTTTTTTTTCTAGCATTTCATCAGGCATTAACAATACTTTTTCTATATTAAAACCAAAAAACACCTCTTCAAATGCCGTCCACTTGTTTTCAACAACCCGCCAAACAAAACCAGATTGGAACACTTTTTTGGTGAACGCAGATAACACCCTATCATCGCTAAGGGACAACAATGCATTCTGTGGCAAAGGACTCGTCACCAAAGCAGCTAACTGCTCTTCACCACCTTTCCGCTGTATAGCTCTGTGATAGAGGGCATCAAACTTTTCTGCACTCATTGTTATGCCGCAATACCGTTATGGCGAAGTAAAGCATCAGTACTAGGCTCTCTTCCTCGGAAGGCTACAAAAGCATCCATAGGATCTTTACTTCCCCCAACTTCCAATACGTTATTCAAAAAGTCAGTTCCCACCTTAGGATTAAAAATACCTTCTTCCTCAAAACGACTAAACGCATCACTTGAAAGTACTTCCGCCCATTTGTAGCTGTAGTAACCTGCAGCATATCCACCTGCAAATATATGCCCAAAACTATGCTGGAAACGATTAAATGAAGGCGGTGTAATGACCGATACTTTTTCTCTCACTGAATCTAAAATGCCTTGTACATCAGGAGCGCCTTGTTCCTGTTCATGAATAGACATGTCAAACAAGCTGAATTCAAGTTGCCTTAACATTTGCATGGCCGATTGGAAATCTCTTGCCGCCAACATTTTGTCTAGCATATCTTTCGGTAAAGGCTCACCGGTTTCATAATGACCTGAAATAAATGCCAACGCCTCTTCCTGCCAACACCAGTTTTCCAAAAATTGACTCGGTAGCTCTACCGCATCCCACGGTACACCGTTGATACCAGAGACTCCTGCAA
>CAYUZL010000358.1:0-8943 GCA_964449725.1 uncultured Alteromonas sp.
AACGCTCAAACTGAAAACGAGCAAGCTAATGTTGCTCCTGCTGATGTAGAGTGTGTGCAAGTAGTTGGCCGTCGCCGCTCAGCTGCAGAAGAAATAGTAGTGGAGCGACTTGAAGCAGACAGTGTTGTTGACCTGTTGAGCGCAGACCAAATAGCACGAGTCGGTGACTCTAATGTTGCAGATTCATTGAGACGTGTTCCCGGTTTAACATTGGTCGATGGAAAATTTGTATATGTGCGTGGTTTAGGCGAACGCTATTCAAGCGCAACCTTAAACGGTGCTGCAGTACCGTCGCCTGATTTAACAAGAAACGTTATTCCATTAGATATATTCCCAGCCGCTATTGTTGAATCCTTATCTGTACAAAAGGGATACTCAGCAGACCAAGGGGCAGCCTTTGGTGGTGGTGCCATTAATATTCGCACCACATCAATTCCAGAAAGCTTTATCGCTTATGTGGGCACCAGTGCTGGTATTAATAGTATTTCTGATGAACATATAGAAAACCCCGGTGACAGTTCGTTTGGTGACGGCGACAGCAGCCGCCAATTGTCTTCAAATGTATTGGATGTTCTAGGTAGCAGTTTTGTAAACGGTGGCGATTTTGACATTAGCAGCAATGCTATTCAGCAAACATCGGTACGTAATGGCTCTCCTATCTCTCTTGCTGAAGCAGACCTTGTTAATCGTCAATTAGCAACGGCTTTCGATCGCAACCTTGATATCACCGAAGGCAGCAGAGCGGTTCAGGATTGGGGGATCAGCGGTGGCATAGGTGACGCTATAGATTTTGGGACAGATTTTGTCTTAGGTGGTTTAGTAACACTTAATTACGGAGAGTCTCTGCGTACTCAAGACCGAACTATTCGCCGTTTAGAAGAACCTGATGAAGAGTTTATTGACCAAACTAAATCAACAGAAAATTCAAGCTTAACAGTCACCGCAGGTGCAGCGTTAAGTTGGGGTACCGAACACACAATAGAGAGCAAAAACTTCTTTATCCGAAATACCGACGATGAAACTTTTCTTTCTGACGAGTATAACGATACCAGTGGCTTTAGTTCGGGCAACGGCTTTAGAAATTACCGCGGTGTGTTTGAGCAACGTGAGCTAGAGATATACCAGTTATCTGGAAGACATCAATTAGGTGATGACACACTAAACTTGTTGGGGCTAGGTGATTCATTTTTGACGGGTTTAGAACTAAATTGGTTTTACTCTGATTCAACAGCAACTACTGAAATTCCTAACTCATTTACGGCGGTTGCGAACTTCGATCGCGATGTGACCTCTGGTGCAATTAGCAACGTTAATTTAGCCCTAGGTGGTATTGCCAGTAACGGCCTTCAATTTGAAAACCTTGATTTGGATGATCAATTAGAAAGCTCTGGTTTTGACTTGAAATTGCCGCTATATGCTGGTGATTGGCTTATTGAAGTAAGCGGCGGTGCGCGAAGTGACCGACGTGCTCGTATTTCTACACAATTGAATTTCACTATTGATGGAAATTCAACGAATAACGCATTTGTGACGGATTCTATTTCAGAGCGTTTTTCTGATGAGAATATTTTAAATCCTGATCTTGGTTTCGAGTTGGCGTTACAAAATACCGACTTTGGTCCAAGTGTTGCAGCAACTCAGGTTGATGCAGCTTATGGTCAAATAGACTTTGATTGGAATGGAACCTTGTACCTAGTTGCTGGTATTCGCTATGAAGATTATCGTCAAGTGAGCGCATTGTTTAACCCGCTTGCGTTGAATAGTCCTGTTTTTCCAAATTTAGACATTAATGAATTTGCAGAGACCGGAAACCTTGATGGTGCATTCCAGCAAGACGATTATTATCCTTCAGTGGCTGTTAAATATAGTTTACCTGACTTTTGGGCAGAGACGTTTAACTTGAGACTGAGCTGGAGTGAAACAACGGTTCGTCCTGATTTACGTGAAATTGTAGATACGTCATACCGCGATCCAGTCACTGATTTTATTATTACCGGTAGTTCTGGAATAACACCATCAGATATTACTAATTTAGATTTCAGATCTGAGTGGTATTTTGACAACGGTAACAACTTTACAGTGAGTCTTTTCCATAAAGATATCGAAAACCCTATTGAAATACTTGCGCAAACGACTTCGGGTAACGAACTTCGTGGTCAGGTACTCAACGTTGAATCTGCGGAAGTTGCCGGTGTTGAAGTAGAGTGGTTGGTTAACTTGGATTTTCTTGGTGACATTGGTTCTCAGTTCTTTGTTCAAGGTAACCTAACTGGTTTGTTTTCCAATGAAATCAACGTAGGTGATATTGCTGTTAATGTTACAAATCGCGAGCGTGAACTAACACAAGCTTCTGATTTTGTGGCAAATATCATAGTGGGTTTTGATTCGAAAGATGGAAAACACTCAGCTGGTTTAGCGTTTAATACGTTTTCAGAGCGTTTGTTTATATCTGGAGAAGGTGGTCGTGCTGATTCGTTTGAACAACCATTTGATTCTCTAGATTTGACCTATACCTATTTCATCACTGATTATTTCAATGTGAAGTTTAAAGCTAGAAATTTGCTTGATGACTTTAATGAAATTACTCAAGCTGATGACGATGGTGTTGACGTAGTGCGTTTTGAGCAAGAAGTTGGTCAATCTTACAGTGTAAGTTTCCGTTATCAGTTTTAATTGAAACGATTTATTGCACACAAAAAACGCCACATTATGTGGCGTTTTTTAGTTATAAACAGGAATTTAGTTTAGTTAACGTGCTGCTTTTTAGCTCTTTTGACAAAGCCTGATTAAAGGTGTTGATGAATTCTTGAGTCACAGTACTGCGATTAAATATAAAATGTATATCATCCCGATGAAGTTCTTGAGCAGATATTTTATAGTGTTTTAGTTCAGGGTTTTTTATAAAACGATTGGCGTCTTTACACAGTGCTGATTTATCATCAACAACCACAGAAACTAGCCCCTCATTTAGCATCTTCATTCGCTCTGTTGTACTAAAAGAGTGCACGAATTGCTTGGGATAGTCTTGTTTTAACCTTTCTACCTCATCGCCAAAATAACCATGTATATTGAGAGCAATATGCCCTCCGTTGATTACAATATCCTCAAGGTTATTTGCATTAACACCTGCTTTTTTTGTGTTGTATGCATAACCAACAACTTCTTTTCTGTAAGAATGAGTATAAAAGAAATCTAAATAACGGGCTTCGGTATATGAGGCGCCAACAAAAATATCAAACGTGCCTTTTGATTTTTCCAGCAGAGCTCGTTTTGGTGTCATAGGGAGAACTTCTAGCGGGCATGACATGGTATTTAAGGTTCTCGATAAAACAAGGAAATCGGATCCGGCATAGGTTTCATCTCCCACTTTATAAAAATAAGGAGCCCAATCACCGTTAAATGAAAGAACAAGAGGGCGCTCACATGCAAATGAGCTTTTTAATAAAAGCAGGGTTAAAACGAATATAAAAATACGCATAAGCTAGTTTATATAAGACCTATCTATCAATGGGAAAAACTTAGTATCTTTTCTAAGCTCTATTTTTTACTTTTGAGGCAGTTTGCGGTAAATAACACGCTATATGCTATCAATAGCAGATTATAATTGATTATTTATAATCTAATAAGCATATTATATGAACAAAATGATTGGATGTATAAAAATGAAATTAATTAAGTTCGGATTCGTTGTAAGTTCTATCTTTTTAGCAAGCTGTGCGTCACTGGTATTCGCTAAAACAGAGTTTGAAAAGCTACCCGAGGGGCATTACACCGTTGACCCTACTCACGCAAATATTATTTGGACAGTAAAACATTTAGGCCTGTCTGACTACGTTGCTAGATTCGCAGCGTTCGATGCAAACATTGATTTTGACCCTGCAAATATTGAAAACTCGAAAGTGACTGCTTCTATCGACCCGACATCAGTTCAAACCGCTTATCCTAACGCTGACAAAAAGGACTTTGATAACATTCTTGCCAATGATAGTGGTTGGTTTAATGCGGGTAAATACGCCAGCATCGATTTTAAATCAACAAAAATTACTATGACTAGCGATTCAACAGCGACAATGGATGGTATGTTAACTTTTGTAGGTATTTCTAAGCCAGTTACTTTAGATGTTGTTTTTAACGGAGCTATGCAAAAACACCCTTTCAATGGAAAGCCGGTTATGGGCTTTTCGGCATCGACGATAATTGATCGTACTCAGTGGGGCGTAAGTAAGTATGTACCGCAAGTTGGCGGCGAAGTTGAAGTGACGATTTCTGGAGAGTTTTCTAAAGTTAATGACTAACTCCATCCGTTATCATTCTTTTGCCATTGTCCTGCATTGGATAATGGCAATGGGTTTTATGTTTATGGCTGGCTCAGGCTGGTATATGGTAAATGGCGATTTACCTAAAGCTGAACAATTTGATTTGTACCAAATACACAAAGCATCAGGTGTTCTGATGCTTTGCGCTCTTGTTTTAAGAGTGTTAGTTAAACTCTGTACCTCTACTCCTTTATTACCTAGCAATATTCCTTTAGAACAGCATAGATTCGCAAAATTAGGACATTTATGTCTGTATATTGGGCTGTTACTTATACCTATAACTGGATGGATTATGGTGTCCGCAAGCCCATTTGGTTTACCGACTTTGGTGTTTTTTGACTGGTTAAAATGGCCTCATATACCTGGATTGACAAAGAATAAAGAAGTCCAATCAATAGCAAACAACATACATTGGTACGGCGTATTAACCATGTTGTTATTTATATTGGGTCACATAAGCGCTGTTTATGTCCATACAGCAAAGCATAATATTAAACTCATTCGACGTATGTGGTGGAAATAGCATGATACTCAAACGAATAACCATACTTGTATTATTTTTGATAAGCACGGCTGGAGTTACAGCCGAAATTGAGACGAGCTCAACTACCTCAACATTGAGTTTTTCCGGGCAGCATGCTGGTAGAGACTTTACTGGCGTATTTAATTCCTGGAATGCAACCTTGGTATTACCACCTTCAGAAGACGTATCTATACAAGCTACATTTGAAGTCTCTTCCGCAGAAACGGGGAATACTTTGTATGACGAAACCCTAACAGAAGACGATTGGTTTGCTGCTGAAAAGCACCCTATAGCGACGTTTACAAGCACTTCAATTGAATCAACTTCATTAGGTTACAAAGTCATTGGCACACTAGTGTTAAGGGGTAAGTCGGATACGGTAGAATTTGAACTCAAAGAGACTAAAGACGGCCTAATCGCTGATTTTTCCATTGACCGTCTTGCATTTGGAATAGGTGAAGAGTCAGACCCTACTGCTGAATGGGTAAGCCAAAAAATTGGTTTACAGTTAACAATAAAACAGTAGGGTGTGTTGATCTTATTTTTCTGGGGCTAATGTAATAAGTACTCCACCAAGTAATAACACTGTGGCTACAATAAATGAAAGAGTAATGCTTTCGCCTACGAAAATTACGCCTCCTAATGCGGCAACAATAGGGACGTTGAGCTGAATTACACCGGCTTGCAGTCTCGATAGGCGAGGTAAAACTTTATACCAAATGGCATAGCCCATTCCTGAGGTAATTGCGCCAGACGCAATTGCCAGAAAAAGTCCTTTTACCGTGATGTAAGGCGAATGTATAAACAAAAAAACAAAGGCAAGAGGAATACAGAAATACAAGGCTCGGCTAAAATGAATTGCAGTGCCTGCCAGAGGAGTCTGGCTCTTTCTTCCTAAAAGGGTGTAAACAGCCCAACTTATTCCAGATAAAATCATTAGACTAATACCTACTACTGAAATCTTGGATTCGTTTACTTCTGTTGGGTACATTAAATAAGCGAAGCCACAAAGAGCAAAAAACACCCCAATCCATGTGCGCAAAGATGTTTTTTCATTGCTGACGATACTAGTCCCAATAATAACGAGTTGTACCGTACCAAATAGAATTAGAGCTCCAAGCGCGGTATCTAAATGTAAGTATGCGTAGGAAAATGCAGCACAGTATCCAAAGAGAGATAACGCGCCTAACCAAGATGCATTATTACTCGGTTTAGCTATGCGTTTTTGATTTAAAAACACGAGAATCCAAAGCATTATTGCGCCGGACAAAATACGAATTATAGTAAAGCTTCCTCCGTCAATTGTACTGTGTGTAAAGGCTAATCGACATAAAACTGAGTTTGCTGCGAAGGCGATGAGCGAAAACAATATAAGGGGGAGTGTTTTAATGAGAAAATTCCAAATGTTGAAAAAAAGTATTTTGGGTAATGGCTGTCATTGCTAGGAGAGAGTCTAGTGGATACCACTTCACTTCATTAGCAATAACAAGTTCAATACCTTCTAAAGCATTGCTATTGCGTTTTGTATCGCGAGCAACGCCAATGACAGAATAATCTTGATAATGTAGCTCTACTGTCATGTTATAAAGACAGACTAGCTCGATATAGTCGTAATCTGAGCAGCTTATCATTGGCGTTAAATGTCAGTAATCAGTTGGTTTGGTAATAAAATGCGTTGTCATTAAACGCGGTAACGTTGTCATAATCATAACCCAAATGATTAAAATCTCCGGAAGAAGGCACAGCTAAGCCTTTTTCTCCAATAACGACTCCCCAATGATTATCACCTACACCATTAAAAACAATATTCAGTGTATTGTTGCTACTTCTTACTACCGCTGCAATCCCTGACGCTCGCATTAACTTTCTTAGCGATGCACTTTGCTCAATTAATTTTAGTAACTCTGGTGATTGAGTCAGTTCGCTATAATGAGTGAAATCGGCAGAAGGTATAAGCCCGACTATTTTAGAAGGCCTATATGTATATGCCTCTGAGTTACTTATGAATGTGTGATTAATACGAAAAACAGTGTCGGAAAGCTGACCAATTAAAAAAAGTTCACTAGATTGGGCAAAGTGGTTTAACGCCTGTTCTGCGGTAGTTAAAAAGTTTTCAGCAAGGATAATACGTTTTTGAATACAGCTATCATCATTGCATAAAACCGTATTAGGCAGTAACGCGATATCTTCTTTATTCAGCCCCAGAGTACTGCCCATAACACCTAGATTAAAGTTTATAAAGGCTATTTTGTCTTCCCTAGATTTTAGTTGGGTAGGGACAACGTCTAGTAAGCCAAAAGGCCTTAATAGAGGGCTATAGATAGCTTTGTTTTTAACCTCTGGAAGCATTTGCTTTAAATGAGATAGGGCATCTCTATATTCTTGCTCACTTGCTGAGTTGATTAACGGCTGCTGAGCCGACGTGCTTTCTATACAAAAAAAAGTGATTGATAAAATTAAAATAAGTTTGGGATACATTGTATATAGCCTGTTAGCTCGTATGTGAATAACATTACCACGTTACTTTCATGAATTCTTCTTCTTAAAGAGTAGAATCCCATTGATAAATACGCATATTCACTTTTCCTTGGTTGACTGGAATACCTTCGTTTTGGAGATGCTGCACTTGGTTTTGATATTGAGGCGTTGATTCTGCGAATGCAATTTTTCCATCACTGCGTAATACTCGATACCAAGGAATATCTATTTCGTTAATACGGCTGCTCAGCGCTTTCCCTGCAAGTCGAGCCCGCCCAGGTAAACCTGCTAATGCAGCAACTTGACCATAAGACGCGACCGTACCTGCAGGGATGCGCAGAACGACACCGTTTATCGCTTTGTATTTATCAATACTATTCGTGTTCATTGGTTTACTGAGTCACCTATTTACAGCATCTATCACCATAATAATCATCGTTGTAGTTACAGTCGGTAAGTGCTTTTTTTCTTGTTGGTCGAAATAATACGTTGATTAATTTTTTCATTTGAGATTTCCCAAGATTTTTGACTTAGGGAAATTCTACATGGGTACTTAGAGATAGAAAAACACATAAATCAGATTAATATAATCAACTTTTACTATTGGTTTTTAATGGTGTTTTAGTTACTTCACGAAGGTCAACTACATACCCGTTGCCACCAACACCATGATAAAGCTCGTCGGTAAAAATAACACGGTTATCGTCTAGAAAGGTTATCGCTTCTTTTTGAGTGACTAAACCTAAATTGATCTGATAGGCGTCACCAGAAAAGAAGTTGTCCTCATTCCAGTTTTCAAACAACCAAATTCTTTGAGAATCAAGTAAGACTAATCTCGATTTGTCAGGACTTAGCGCTGCTGATGTTATCCAACAGAATTCTTTTAATTCTGTACAGGTTTTATATTCGCCCATGTATTCCGCCTGGAAATTGGCAGCATGGTCACCAATTCTATACAGCCGAGTTATACCATCAAATGGGCTAGTTCTATTTTTGGTGAATAGGTACAACTTACGTTTGAAGTAGATAAAGGCTTCAATGTCATAATGAGCATCTTTAAATACGCTGTGTTGACCTTCTGTAATAATTTCTGGGTAAGTAAATTTGATTATTTCTGCAGAGGTTTCATTCGTTTTGATATCAATGGGATTTTCAATTTTATAAATTGTCATCCATTTTCTATCTTTGCCATTGTTGCCAAAATCACCTACAAAAAAATGTCCAAAGGTATCTTGTGTAAGGTCTTCCCAATCCCAATTTTTTGCGTTCTCAATTTTTATTTTTTTCTCAATGTTACCTAGTTCATTGACACGGTATAAGAAAGGGCCATCTCCTCCATCGTTTATTGCCCAAAGGTGTCCCTTTTTATCAATCTCAATGCCCGATATTTCTTTTAGTTTAGAGGGAAAGTTAATTGTTTTCGTTTGGTATAAGGATAAAGCTTGGGTAATGATTATGAGAACAAAAATGGCAATCGGAATGAAAAGTACAGAAAACTTTGTTTGAGAATAATTCATTACTTCAATGTGGATTCATAACGTGATGATGGCATAGCTGCATATTACGCTTTTTTTGGTGTAACGCTATTTCTAACCCATTAAAAAACCCCAATGAAGGGGTTTATTA
>CAYUZL010000359.1:0-6200 GCA_964449725.1 uncultured Alteromonas sp.
GAGGCTAATGCGCCTTCGTGCGAACGATGGTTAGAGCTAAGTTAGTCATCAATCATAAAATGCCTCCCATCTGGTTTTTGTAGTAAAGGAAAAGATTTCTTGTTGTCATCTTCGGACATGCGACTACCACACCCCATCATATGGTTCATTCGGCTCCATGGAATAGACACACCTGTCTCGATATACTTCGCGTATCCTGGATGTATTTTTTCGCCATTTTCCGCTGCAACAATTAACCTTTGTTTAGGCGTCATACGCTCAAAATACTCGTTTTGTTCGTTCCCCCAAACATAAGCGCCAAGCATAATTCCTTTTTCACCAAATATATCATTTGATGGGTACCATATTTGTGAAACTGGTAGGTCAGTATAAGAAATCCCACCATAAATCCCTTCATCTTCCCAAAACCGTTCTTTCATTTGAAAACCGATTTTAAATAACTTGCCTCGTTTTAATGCTCCAAGTGCGGAACGATAGTTGTCTGAAAGGTTGTTATATATTCCACTCATAAAATGAGCAGGAATATTATTAAAACAATAGTTGGCCTTATGTTTAACAACTTTGCCATCTTTCACATAGCTAACTTCAACTTCATTATCACTTTGATAAATAGATTTAACTTGCGCATTTAAGATGACAGGAGACTTAAGTGCATCCATAAAGCCATCAACAATTTTATCCATTCCGCCCACAGGGGTCATTAATGGCTCCCCCCAATCATAAGCTTCACTCATAAATTGAAGTCGGTTAAACAAAGGAGACTTAATTAACTCGGAAAGCGATTTCGGAGCTTTAGGCTCAGCATGAAACAACATGCGATCTACGGTAGAACCCGCTCGCTCAGTTCCTTCATATAACCCACTTTCCTTTAAGTCACCAAACGCTGTAATAAACTGTTTAAATTTAGCAATATCCTCCTCTGTCAAACCAGCATCGAGCTGTCCAGAGCTCAGAGATTTATGGGCTAATTCGGCAACAAACCCTCGGCCATCAGCCATGTGCTCACCAATACGAACGGGTTTTCCGTCAAAATTCTTTGAATCATGCAAATAAGCCAAACGGTTACTATTAGCGAAAATTCTTAGTGGCACTTTTAAGGCTTTACAGTAATGTAATATACGTTGATGGTGTCCAGGCAAGCGTGCCGGCCCACAATTCATATAGAGTTCATGGTTATTATCAAAATTACAGATTGAAGGGTGACCCAGTTCATCAATCAAGTCACCGTGACGCAAAGTGAGGTTTCTCCCCCCAGCGCGGTGAGATGCCTCGATTACAGTGCAACTATACCCTGCTTTTTCTAATTCATAAGCTGTTGCTAGACCAGCAATACCTGCTCCTAGAATAACAATAGATTTATTTTTATCATTTGCAGGAGGTAGGCTTAAGGAGGTCAATTTAGCGTCTTTAGACATGAAGTCCATTGCCAAACTTGCATTGTAAACCAACGAAGAACCACCGGCAGCTGCTAACATATTCAAAAAATGCCTTCGGCTCAAATGCATATTGGAGTTTCCTTAACAATTAAACGAATATCTTGTTTACCTGCCATAAACTGACTTGAATACAAGATTAAGCGCCATTAAAAACAAAGCCCCTCAGATCAATGAGGGGCCATCAAAACATTTTAGATTAAAAGTTTCCGTTAACATTTAAGTAATAAAAACCACCTTGCCACGGAACCACAGAGTCGGAGCGATAAATTCGACCAAAGCTAGCGTCACCAATCACGCCTCTGTCAGGGAAATTATCGAATGCATTTCGAGCACCTAGAGACACACTCCAATTATCCGTTAGTTGATAACCCGCCTCAAAATCCATAAAGATCTCTGGGTCAAACTCCTGCACAAGGCCTGCATTAGCGTTTTCATAGCTTCCATAATAATTAGCTCTCACTAAAAAGTGCCAGTCTTCCACAGTATGCCTTGCAGTAACAATCCCTCTTACGTTTGGATCATTGTTGATAAAGTCGAACGTATCTTCTTCATTCAAGACTTCACTCGGATCACTATCAAATTCTTGATCGTTGTAGTTAAATGATGCGGTAACTACCGTTGAGCCTAGACTCCAATCAAATGTCTTGGTCGCAACTAAATCAAAACCTTGTGTTGTAGTATCGAAGGAGTTTTGAAAAAAGAATACGCCGCCAATAGACTCAGCGCCGGCAACGCCTGCGGCTTGAAGCGCTTGGAAGTTAGTAAATGCAGCTCCTGAATCAGGATCTGTAGAAACATCTAAGGTAGATATTGCATTGAACCTATCATCAAGTTCTATACGATAAAAATCGATTGTAACGTTAATACCAGCTACGTCAGCAGTGAAACCCAAGGTATAATTTGTTGATGTTTCGGGTCTAAGAGATTCAGCTCCCAAAGCTTGGGCAACATCACTACTTGCAGGGAAAAGGCCAGTAGCAACAGGTACACCATTAGGTAAACGCGTTGATACATTGGTAGTACCTTGTTGCCCTGGTGTTGGTGCTCTAAAGCCCGTACCAATTGAAGCCCTTAATCCAATGTTTTCAGTCAAATCTACCTGTGTAGCAATTTTCCATACTAGCTCAGGGTCAAAATCGTCGTAACTTTCATAACGCAGCGCACCTTGTAAGAAAAAGGTATCTGTTATGTCTGAACTAACATCAACATATCCAGCGTACGAGTCTCTTTCAAAATCTTCGCTGAAGCCAGGAGAGAAACCAGGAAAACCATTTGATCCCACGCCGACAACTCTATAAACCGCATCATCAGAGTTAGAGCAATCAAGAGATGAACCGTCTGCAATTACAGCTAAACCAGCCTCAGTTGGAGTAGAATCGGCGATGCTGTCAGTATCCGTACAAAAACCAAATGGATCAGAGGTAGCGAAATCACCAGCAACAAATGAATCTTCCTCGCCTTCGGTGATATCATATGCTTCATCTAAATAGCTTAATCCGTAAGCTACAGTTAGAGGCGAATCAAATCCCACTTCTATATAGTTAACGAAGTCTGCTTGCAACTGAAACTCTTCATTAGCTAGACCTCCAGGATTAAATTCAGTCGGCGAATCGGGTCCCAGTGATGGGTTAATAGTGTTAATTAAACGATAGTCAATTTCGTTTCGACCGAACCGCGCACTAAAGTCGTAAGTGAAGTCTTCATTAAATTCACCTTTGATCCCCGCTAAAATTGATACGTCTTCAATTTCACCAAAGAAACGCGGGGTAAAACCGCCTGGGAATCGTGATAAGGGGCTATATAGTGAGCCGTCTTCTAAGCGAAGGTTTTCAATGGTCCCATTACCTGGGAAACGATAGAAGAAACTACTATCACTTTCACTGTCAGAATAACTACCGAACGCATATAAACTAGTGGTATCAGACAAGTCATAACCAGAGTTAAAGAACACCCTTACCGCTTCTGCGTTAGGTTGCCCCCATGGAATAACATTTTCGCCCTCTAAACTAGCCGCATCTAAGCCAGCTAAAAACGCCTCTTCTGAAAAGCCTTCTACTGTTGTATCAAAACCAGTTCCCGTTAAAAACCTCGGGTCATCGGGATCTAAACAATATAAATCTTCACAGGGTTGTTCTGCTCGTTCAGTAAAACCTTGGTCTGAAATTTCACCAGAAAGGCTAAAGAAACCATTGTCTCCAAGCGCAAAACCTATATTCCCTGTTACAGTAAATTGTTCTCCATCGCCCTCATAATGCTGACCCACTTGCACATTGATTGAACCGCCCTCAGAGTTGTCCTTTAGGTGTAAGTTAATCACGCCAGCAATTGCATCTGAACCGTATTGTGCAGCCGCACCATCTCGTAATACTTCCACTGTTTTCAATGCTGCAGAAGGAATCGTAGCTAAATCAGGCCCTTGAGTTCCCGACCCACCAATTTGTACAAGGGAAGCTCGGTGACGACGCTTCGAATTAACCAATACCAACACTTTATCACTAGGTAATCCGCGCATTTGCGCAGGACGAATAAAAGAAGCACCGTCGGAAATGGGTTGCCTGTTTAAGTTAAACGAAGGAACGAGGTTCTTAAGAATGTCGTTTGTGTCGGTAAATGACACATCTTTAATATCTTGAGCTGAAAAAATATCAACGGGCACTGCTGAATCTGAAATAGTTCGGGGCGCACCACGAGCACCGGTAATGACTATTTTTTCGGTTTGATCTATAGCTTGATCAGGTGTTTCTTGAGCCAATGAAGCAAATGAAACTCCTAATGCACTCACTGATAGTAAACCCGACAGCGCAACTCTAACTGCTTTTGAAATATGGCGCTCTTTTAGCATGGACAATTCCTTCGTAATAAGTGTGAATTTTGTGTGCTCTATGGCGATACTTTGATGTTTTATAAGTTTACGTAAAAAGAGATAAACGTTAGATTTAAAAAAGATAAACTAACGAAATTATATCAGTACGTCGTTATCATTCAGCAAAACCAGTGCCATTAACAAAATTGGAATCATCAAATCACATTTTCATTCCGAAAATTACATTTTCATTACAAATTAATTCTTTTTTATATGCTTCAGGAATAAAAACGAAGTAAGTTAAACGTTTTGGTAATGATTAAAAAAGAGGCAAAACAGACAAATGCACAACAGCGGTGCTTATGCTCAAAAATAATATTTGAAAGGAATGATTAGAATGGAACAGGAATAGACCTGTAAATATAAGTAAGACTAAAGCTCACTATATCTACAGGCCCTAGCATTATTTTAAAAATACATGCTTATTTATCGGCCTTTTACTTAAAAAAGCGTCAAAGGCTTCTTTTGCTGAATCACTTTGAAGTGCTTTTGCAAATTGCTTAAGCTCTATATCCATATGATCAGCAATATCCTGACTATTGTTTTTCAACAGTGCTTTTGTCTGGATTAAAGCACTACGTGGTCTATTCAATAGCTGTCCACAGACTTCATTTACAGCATTAGTCAGCTCTTCGGGTTCACAAACATAAGTCACAACGTTTGCATTTAAGGCCTCGTTTGCATTAAATGGAGCACCAAGCATTAGCCATTTAGCTGCGTTAAGGTAACCCGATGTTTTAGGTAAGATGTAGCTAGAAGCATATTCTGGAAGTAAGCCTAAGTTAATAAAAGGCATCATAAAATGAGTATTTGAAGACGCGACTACAAAATCACAATGTAGTAACAAGGTCGTCCCAATACCAATTGCATTTCCCTTCACTTCAGCAACAACGGGTAATTTGCACAGCATAAGTGCTCGCATGAAAGCGATCGTTTTATTGATCCCCTCTTCAGTAGCACTTGCAAATGTACTAATGTCGTTACCCGCGGTGAAATCTTCACCATTGCCCCTAAGTAAAATTAAGCAACAATCGTCTCTAGTTGATGCTTCCGAAATTGCATTTGCTATATCTTCATACATCGAAGGCATAAGTGCATTTTTTTTCTCTGGACGATTAAGTGAAATAACACACTGCCCAGATTTATGTTCAACTTGAATATCCATGTTTTGCCTCATTTAGCTTATTTTATGTCCATGCAAATATGATAACCATATCAATATCAACAGCAAGGAAAAATAGCCTTTACGTTACGATATTGTTAAGTTCGTCAAAACTCGTAAATTTCAGTACTATAACGGCAATTGAAAAAACTTGTTCAATAGCGATCATCTTAATTGAAACTATTACGCTTCCCTACAGAAAAAGAACACTTACAACCAATATTAATACTTACAGCGTTAAGTATTGCTAGTTATGTGACTACAACATTTTTTTATGCTCCGTTTATCCAACTATTTGAATACGACAAGCTCGCTATATTAAACGGAGAGATATGGCGTAGTATTAGTGGCCATATATTCCATTCTAACTTCAATCATTTAGCGTTAAATATTGGAGGCCTTATTCTTTTATGGGGCCTGCATGGTGAAAAATATAAGAACTCCCGCTTATTGTTTTTATTTTTATTTATCTCTGTATTTATATCTACGTGCATGCTTCTTTTTACTACAGATATAACGCGCTACGTTGGCCTATCTGGGGTATTGCACGGCCTATTTGTGTGGGGAGCGTGTGATGATATACGCAAAGGCTATAAAACGGGTTATCTGATGATACTCGGTGCTGTGGTAAAAGTGGCAAGTGAACAATGGTACGGTCCAGATCCTGAGCTAGGTAAAACGATAAATACAACGGTTGCTATTGATGCCCACCTATATGGCGTATTGGCGGGCATAGTAG
>CAYUZL010000360.1:0-3315 GCA_964449725.1 uncultured Alteromonas sp.
ATTTTCATGCTAGGCCCTCCGCTTGTTGATAAGCAGTATAAATTTCATTTGCAATAGCTATATCTTCTAAGCCGAGTCCAAGCGACCTAAAAAAGATCGCGGATTTACCATCTGGCTTTGCGCATTGTTCGACCACCAGCTCAGCGAGGTCTCCAATAATATCGTCAGCAGACCAGCCATGGTCACGGTTAGCAGACACCATTTCTCCTGCTGTTTCCGGAGTGGTTTTTCGATAGTCGCAATAGACTTGTGCGCGGTTCAGGAATTGAGGCTGTACTTCGTGAGCACCCGGGACATTGGTCGAAATGGAAGTAACTAAAGTGCCGTCTGAGATGACGCTATCATCAATTACGGATGTTCCAGACGAGGTACACAATAATGTAACGTCTGCGCCGGAAGAGGCGAATTCAGCAGATTCTGCAAAGTGTATCGAGGGAACCGCCGATGACCACTGTTGCCTCCGTTTTGAATTCGTTGACAGATTAGGCGACCACACTCTCACTTCAACCCAGTCACGCAATGACTCAACGTGTCGCCAGTGCGCTAATGCAATCGCCCCAGAGCCAATAATTGTGAGTACCTTACTGTCACTTTTACTTAACAGGTCTACCGCTAATGCGGTTGTTGCTGCGGTGCGCTCTGTAGTAAGTTTTGCCGAATCACAAAGCAACAGAGGCTGGCCGGTTTTCATCGACATTAGGCACGTCCATGCGGTAACGAATGCCTCACCATTGTTGTCAATATACGGCGATAGCTTGGCTCCAAATACACCGTGTTTTTCCAAAACACCTTGGTATGTAATAAAGTCACCCTGACCGTTGGGGAACAAGGTCACGCTTTGGCTAGGCTGAACAGCTCTTTGGCTGGCTAACTCGCTGAACATTCCGCGGAGAGCTTCCTTTACATCAATATTGGGTAAGAGCCTTTCGACGTCGTCTTCATTTAGTACTATTGGGGGCATAATGGTGAGTGCGTATTGTGTGTGCTGTAGAAGTGCTACTCTACGCGCACTCTGTACTACTCGACAATCATCCCTTGGGATGGTATAGCGATATACTCTACTAGCGTTTGAGTTAATAAAACTGATGCCTTACAGTACAAATCAAATTTCGGAGTTCTCTACGCGGTTGATAAAAGCGATTCGTAACCCGAATGAACCATTGCTTTTGATAGAGTCTGCTGCTGTGTTGCTTCCATTTCAGGCGGCTCTTTGTGTGGTTAATCGAAAGCACAGAAATCCGTATTACTTGTGCGATACATACACTGATAAAGAAGCAAAGCAGGCCGTTCAACACTATATAAAAAGCACCTATTTAATTAACCCCGTTTATAACTCGTTTCTAACGGGTATTGAAACCGGATTGCATCGGATGCGAGATCTTGCGCCAGATAATTGGGAAAAAAATGGCCAAAAAAATATTGCTAACGCGTCATTAGATCCGGCTGAAGAAATTGGTTTTTTAACTCACGGTTGGCCTGCCAGATTAGAAGAGTTGGTTCTCGTCAATAGCATGTCCGAGGAAGTAATGGTAGAAATAAGCTTTGCTCAGCCCTCTTCAATCGGCGGCTTCTCAAGCGAAGTTATCGAGGATTTTAGAGCGTTCCTTCCCATGTTTTTATACGCATTGGATGCTATTCAAGAAGCTATTAAAATCGAATCTTTGAATTCAGGCCGCCTAGCGGCTCAACTTCAGGAATTTGGAGATCCGCATTTAACGCAGCGCGAGAATGAGGTTATACAACTTATATTACAAGGGCACTCAGGTAAGTCGATTTGCTCTAAACTCTCAATATCGATGCCAACGCTTAAGAGCCATAGAAAAAATGCATACGCCAAGTTGAACGTTGAAAACCAGAAGGGGTTGTTTAATCGCTTTATTCTTTGGAAACATCAATCGGATAATTCATGACCCGTCAGTTTTGACGCATACCTTTCCAGTTTCCTGGTCTTCAGCTCGCTAGAGTTAGTGAAATGACCGCTTAGGGCAATTTTGAGCCAAAGCCTTTACTTTCATATTAGGCAGTTCCATACTCAAAACAGACGCTCAGACGATTTTTCACCGTCGTTAAAATTTACATATTTTGAGATAAATGTTAATGATTGAATTCGCAGTGGGAGTATTTTTAGCAATCATTGTTGCGGTGTCATCTACGTACTTGAAGTTTGATCGTGACATTAGTTTTCATTCGACCCTTTTGACGGTAATAGCGTCCTACTATATTCTGTTTTCGTTTCTGTCGATGGAAGCTATTTGGGCAGAGCTAAGCGTATCAATATTTTTCATTGCTTTAGCTTTTCTTGGGGCTACACGTTTACCTCTGCTTATAGGAATCGGTTTTATACTCCACGGTATTTTTGATCTATTCCATTCATCTATAATAGATAACTCAGGTGTCCCGTCTTGGTGGCCTTTATTTTGCATGGCTGTAGACGTTGTCCTCGGGTTATGGTTTATTTATCTAGTCAAAGTAAAAAAATATTTTTAGACTAAAATCAAATGTCTGAAAAGGGCAACTTTCCCTCATTCGCATTGACATAACTGAATGAGTTTTCAATACTCATTTCAGCCATTCGGAAATTTTAAAACTAGATTTGAGTGTCCGAATATTATAAATATCCCGACAGTTTGTCGGTTAATAAGCTGTTATGAGTTATGGAGTCAATTATTTATTTTCAAGAAATGTGGCAGCTTGCTATTGATGGGAAAACTCAGGGATTTTTTTTCTGGTTTTCCTTATACATGCTTATTGTTTGTATTTACTCGTTGGTATTTCAAATTCGAATGAGATCTTGGCCTTACACGCAAGGAGATTTAATCGAATTGGGGCTAGACACATTTGGCACCTCATTTACTAGATCTGATCAAGACTACAAAGCTAATGCGTTATATAATTACTCGGTGTCGGGTGTAAATTATAGTGGAACCAGAGTTTCACCTTGGTTAATGATTGTGAGCCACAATCTAAGGTTTGTTCTAAAAAAACAAATGTCCTATGTTCTGCAGTCTGCCGATGGAAAAGTGGCGGTTTTTTATAATCCAAATAACCCGCAAAAGAGTTTTCTTATTATTCCTGGTAAAGTAGGGATCTTCATTACATTATTAATTAGTGTCCTTCCGTTCACACTGTTTTATTATAAATATTATGTGTAAAGCTCATAACAAGCTGCTTAAAACACTCCTCTTCGTTCCGTTGAACGCGGCACAGCCGCGCCTTTTAGCAGAGCGTTAGGTTCACATGGTGAATTATTTTAAGAGTAAATTTCATGACTTTCAAAGTTGGTTTAAAAGTAAATCAACACCAAAAGATCGTGCT
>CAYUZL010000361.1:0-6433 GCA_964449725.1 uncultured Alteromonas sp.
GTACTTTAATGCGGCAAACAGAGGCTTTATGACAGTGACATTTACAAATGAAAAAGTGACGTCGAAATGGCATTTTGTGGATACGGTTCTATCAAAGTCTTATAAAGAACTGAAAAGCAGAGAGCAAACTGTGGAATCAATGTCCAACTTATTGGGTATAAAGTTAGTATAAATTCAGTGATCGGAACGTACTCTAGCCACAATGTATTTCATTGTGGCTAGTTTTATTTTCTATTTGGGATAGCGCGCGGCAAGACCTGAATAAATAAGATCAGAATAGTTATCTGCGTTTATGTCTAAACTAGAAAGCACTTCGACTAAGTGCTCATTGTCTTCTTTACCATTCCACACTTTTATATAGCTACCGTCTTTATACCCGTTGTCTTGTCTAAAAAAGTTGAGTACATTTTTTCCAACGTATTGTTCGTATAAAGTGATGCCTGACAGTTCACACTGAGTTGCGATTTGCATAAATAAGTCAGAGCTAAAACGATTAGCAGCACACAGGCCCGTCATCAACTGTAAATTAGCTAGCAAATCTGAATTTTTGTAATCGTAATCTGTGCCATCAAAGGTCAGCGTATTTTTACCTTCTAAAGATGCAGCAACATCGTTAGCTGCCGCGTCGAGATTGCCTTTATGCTTTATTAAGTAATCAGATAATGCGAAGTGCCATATATCAATCATTTCCATTTGCAATTGAGGTAAATCTTTATGCTGCGCTTTCCACCATTTCCAACCGTGGTGATCTATCGCTTCTACAGACTCCATCATTGCTGCTCGTAAATAGGCATATCCTGCATCTAGCCATTGAGGATTCACTTTTTCATTCATGGCATTTTGAAGTTTTAGCATGGTATTGATTTGTACTAGGGTCAGCATGTGTGGGTTTGCTCCTGTATTTTTCGCACTATTGTACAGAACATTGATACAAATGGGCAATGAGCTAAATCGGTGCGTTTGCACCATTACTGATTTGGGAATGAAAATCAAAACACACCAGTGACGACCTAAACCATTGATTTTTATTGTTAAATAAAATTGGCATTAACAGTGCTATAGAAACTCTGTTGAGTATCACACTTGATGAGATATACGGTTGCGATTCGGGTGCGCGGCTTCATTAAGTGTGTTGGCTTCCCTGTACCAGCGTCTTGTGTCCTGACGCTGGTACAGGTTTCTTTATCTTTTCCTATTGCTTCCTTACAATGTAAGAAAAAAGCCGAGACTAGGTTTGATTTCTCTTTACCCTTCGAACAAGTTAGAACACTTAAGTACCTTATTAAATGGTTTGCTGAACGCACAACCTTCAGGGGTGTTTGAACCCGACAGTATTTTGGTTGAAAACCCTGGCATGCAGCATTGGCTTAATTTGGATTTAGCCAAACGAAATTGCATTAGCATGAACTTAAGTTATCCTCTGACAACGCGATTTGTGTGGGATATCGCTCGAATTGTATTAGGTGATGATGCTATTCCTGCACAGTCGCCTTATCGTCGAGAAGTGTTACGTTTTCGCATATTAGCATTGTTTAATGACACAGAGTTTTGCAGCGCAACTTGCATGAAATCAGTTGCTCGTTATTGGTCAAATGAAAACGACGAACAACAAGACATAAAAAAAATGACCCTGGCGGTGGAAACTGCCGATGCCTTTGAACAATATATCATGTTTAGGCCACAATGGTTGTCTGCATGGGAGCAAAACCAAGATCCAATAGGCAGCGTAATCAGTGAGTGGCAGTCTTTTTTATGGCGAAAACTGGTTGATGAACAGCCTTGGCATCCGGCAAATTTACTTGAGAAAACGGCTCATTCCTTATTTGAAAGCGCAAAACATGACACCGGTATAGAGGGAATTCCTAGTCGAATTATAGTGTTTGCAGTTAACGCATTAGCACCTTCGCTATTGCATTTTTTTGATGCCCTTGGTCACCACTGCGATATTCACTTTTTCTACTTAAATCCCAGTATGAGTTTTTGGGGCGACGTGCAAAGCGACAAAGCACAATCCTTAGCCTTGCGACAAGACAGGTTTGAACGCAGCGCATCTGACGAACAGCAAAACCGCTTGTTAGCGAATTTGGGGCAACATGGACGTGACTTACTTAACCGGTTACTGCAACTAGACACTTTTGAAATCAGTGCGTTTGAATCTCCCATTGAGGATAACAAAACTAGCAGTAGTGTATTGGGGCAGTTACAGCACAGGATATACGAAGGCATACCGAATACTGAACTAAATTTAGCGCAAGATAACAGCATAACCTTGGTATCTTGCCATACGGCATTACGTGAGTTGCAAGTACTGCATGATTACTTAGTAAAAAGAATGACCAAAGACCCTTCATTACTTGGTAGAGACGTGATTGTTTTGTGCCCTGCAATAGAAGATTACGCGCCTTATGTGTACTCGGTATTTGCTAAGCCAACGAAAGAGAGTTCAGCACAAACTGACAAAATCACTTGCTCAGTGTCCGATAGAAATATGCTAGATACTAATGTTCATATTAGTGCTTTTTTGGAGCTATTGGCATTACCCGACAGCCGATTTAGCGTCTCTTCAATAATGATGTTATTAGACAACGCTGATATTGCTAGCCAGTTTAATTTATCTGCAGATAACCTAGATAGTATTCGTGTATGGCTAGAAGCTGCTGCTATTCGTTGGGGTTTGAATGCCATCCATAAAGCTAAACTTGTTGGTATTGATGAAGCAAGTGAGCAAAACAGTTGGGAGTGGGGGCTACAGCGCATTTTACTTGGTATTGTTAGCGATGATGAATCAAGGCTAATCGACGAATTACTTACCGTTGCCGATGTAGAAGGGCTAGACAGTGTGGTGTTTGGCGAGCTGGTTAGCTTTTTGATGTATTTAAAAAGCGTAATGGCGAAGTTACAAAAAAATCGCACCATTAAAGACTGGGTAACCCTTTTAAGTGACGGGTGTAAGACTCTTTTCCCCGCGCATATTCACAACGAGCTGGGTGTGAGAACCATACAAACTGCGCTTTCTGATATTGCTATTCAGGCTCAGCAAGCAGAGTTTGACAATGTGATCACCGTTGCTGAAATGAAAGAGCTGCTGAGTATGGCATTTTCATCGCCAGATCTGCGGAACCAGTTTTTAACAGGGCACGTGACTTTTTGTTCTATGATGCCAATGCGCAGCGTGCCTTTTAACACGCTTGCCGTACTTGGGTTAAACGACGGTCACTTCCCTCGTAAAACGAATCAACAAAGCGTAAATATTATGTCTATGTTGAAAGCTGAACCCGGTGATCGTTCTCGCTCAAAAGAAGACCGTTACTTGTTTTTAGAAGCAATATTATCGGCACGAGAGGCCTTGTATTTGAGTTTTCAAGGGGCTAACAGCCGAGATAACTCAGAGCGTCAGCCAAGTACAGTTTTAACCTTATTTCAACAAGAGTTACGAACAATAAGTGATGATTCTGCCAAGTTTATTCATTATCCATTACATCACTTCAGCGCGCAGAATTATCGTGCGCCGCTAAATGCAATTAACAAAGGTGGATTTCGTTTGGCAAAGGCATTGGAGTCGAAAAATCTCGGTGTTAGTGATGAGCCAAGTAATAAACTTCAAGGTGGCTTTTCAGCTGATTCTTTTGCCCAAGATATTGCTACAGAGTGGACGGTAAATGAGATTGCCCAGTGTTTACAAAACCCCATTGAGTATTTTGCAAAATATCGACTTGATGTAAACCTAAGTCATCAACATGTTTTATATGAAGACGACGAGCCTTTTGGGGTAAATAACCTGACCCAATACTTGGCGTTAACCGATGCCGTCGAACAAGGTATAGATACCAGTTTAACCTTGGTAAAACACAGTGGAAAAATGCCGGATTCTGTTATTGCTACGTCTGTGTATGACGAGTGGGAAATGGGAATTGACATGCTCATTGAAGTATTACCTGACGACATAGAGGATATTGTTTGGGAAACGGTTCGCCTTGATTGCCAGCACCGTGTATTGACTGCTCAAGCCAGAATGCGTGGGAACGAACACATTGATTACCACTTAGGGAAGCAAACCGCGAAACGTAAAACCATACAGTGGCTTCGTCACCTTATTCTAAGTGCTGGTTCTCCAGAGCCTATTGTGTCGAAAACCTATTATATCGACTGGAAAGATTCGCCTACTGTGAAGTGTGTGAGCATTAATGAATTAGACCAAAAAAGCGCATTAGATCATTTAAACACCTTTGTGACAGCACTTGTAATGAGCTTGAATCAGCCCACTTTATACCATGCAAAAATGGGGTTAGCTGTGGCCAGCGCCAAGTCGCCAAGCTCTCCGTGGAATACCCATTTGCAAGGTAATGAACAGCTCGATGGCATTGTAAATGACCCTTATTTTAAGTGGCTGTGCACAGATACACCGGTTCTAGAAGACTGGCTGGATGACTTAATGACGTTGTATAAACCGATGACGGCAAATATGAAAGATAAAAAGGTGGCGTTATGAACGGGTTATCAATAAGGGGGCACCAATGAATTTATTGAACCCGGTAACCTTGCCGTTAGAAGGTAAACATTTAATTGAAGCCAGTGCAGGTACAGGTAAAACCTTTAATATAACCCGTTTATTCTTGCGTACTTTATTAGAAAAAGCCCTACCAGTAGAACAAATATTGGTTATGACGTTTTCAAAGGCTGCAACCGAAGAAATTCGTGGTCGCGTGGCTGAGACCTTGAATGAAGCCATTGAATTTTGGCACGCAAAGCTTAAGGGCGAAGCAACGGCAATGGATGACCCTGTGTATCAGGCGTTGTTTGAGCAGTTTTCCACACAACAAGATTTACAGCGTATTCAGGCCGCGGTTTTAGTTATCGACGAAGCCTCTATTTACACTATTCACAGTTTTTGCCAACAAGTTTTGGCAACCTATGCATTCGACACTGGGGTCAGTACTAAAGCAGAGCTGCGTCAAGACAACACAGATTATGTTGAGCAGGCAATTAAAGACTGGTTGCGGTCTTTGCGCAATAAACCTGACGAACTTTTGTTACTAGCTGAATATGGATGGCATACGCCTGACGGATTTAAAGGGGTATTTGAGCGTGGGATCACCACCGCTATACCTGTTTTTTGTCGAAGCCAAGAAGACGTAGATGCAGAGCCTGAAAAAGCAAAAAACGCGCTGCAACATACATTTTCGGCTCGATTTGAGATGGTTTTCCAACACTTGAGTGAAAACAAAGATGTATTAAAAACGCAACTGGTGAGTAGCGACCCTAAAAAAGAAACCGAACAAGAAGCAGAATGGGCGGAACTCTGTCGCTGGCTTGAAGCCGGCGTACCTGAAAGACAAAGTAAGTTGGTTGATAACATTATCCACGGCCGTAGGTATTCAAAAAATGACCGTGTAAAAAGTTTGATGGAGCCGGTTAAGGCACTTAAAGATGATGTGAAAAAAAGCCTCGATTCACTGACAAAAAACCAACATCGTCAGGCAAACCAACAAGCTGTATTGAGTTTGGTGTTTAATGGTATTCAAACGATAAAACAAACAATAAAAACCTATAAAAATACCTTTTCGATTTTAGAATTCGATGATTTAGTACTTAATCTTGCCGATGCTGTAGAACAAAACCCGAGTCTTGCTAGTGAATTGGAAGCGAAATACCCAGTCGCCTTAGTGGATGAGTTTCAAGATACTGATGATGCTCAATATCGTTTGCTTGCACATATTTATACAAATAAACAAAATAGCAGCACATTAATGATGATTGGCGACCCTAAACAAGCTATTTATGGTTTTAGGGGAGGGGATATTTTTACGTACTTAAAGGCCAGCGAACAAGCCAATTATCGTTGGCATATGGACACCAATTGGCGCAGTACAAAAGACACTATCACTGCATACAATGGGATCTTTAACCAAGCTGATTTCGATTTTAATATTGCCTACCTGCCGGTGGCTCATGCACCAAGTGCAAAAGCAAATAATGCACCGCTAAGGGGTGAAAATACTCATGTCAGCGCTATGCAGTTTGTGTATTGTGATGGCGATGTTAAGGGTAAAGAGAAAGTCACCAAGGCTGAATATAGGCGTAGTCAATCTGAATGGCTAGCGAGTGAGATCCTTCGTTTATTTAAGCAAACCAGACTGGGTGATGAGGCTGTACAAAGTAAAGATATTGCAATCTTGGTCCGAAGCGCAAATGAAGCGTCGTCAGTTGCAACGGCACTGCGTCGGGCTGGTATTACCCACGTTTATTTAAGTAATCAAAAAAGCGTTTACGCAAGTCTTGAAGCCTACAATCTATTAATTGTGTTAAGGGGTATATTTCACAATTCACAGCATAATTTTGTGCGTGCGGCGACCACAGTGGATTTGTTGGGGCAAAGTGCAGCGCAACAGCACCATTTATATGTAGAGGACAACGATAGTGCATGGGACGACGT
>CAYUZL010000362.1:0-5013 GCA_964449725.1 uncultured Alteromonas sp.
ACTGGAGCAACATCTTGAACAACTGGGTTACCATCACTATCCAAACGTATAACTTCAGCGTTTACATTTTCTACTAGACCACCATCACGGTCAACACGTGGTCTAAAAGACGAAACGTCTTGCTCTGTATAACTACCACTAATAACAAAACCAAATTTACCTGCATCAGTATCCCAATTTTTACCAAAGGCACCAGATAATCTAGGCTGCACACCATCGGTAGTTAGGCTGCTATCTTCGCCTTGAATACGAATCGAGCCTAAAGTTTCAGTGAGTTGTAATGGGCGGATAGTGCGTAAATTTACAATACCACCTACTGAACCTTCTATGCTTTTTGCATCGGGTGATTTAGTGACTTCTACACCCGCTATAATTGCAGGGTTTAAATCTTCAAAACTAATACCTTGTCTTGCTGTACTTGAACTAACAGTAGAAACACCGTTGATTAGAGTTCTGTTATCATTCGTACCACGTATTTGAACACCAGTACCAACACCGGCAGTACGTGTAATTTGTATACCTGTTACGTTTTCTAGTACTTCCGCTAAGTTTTGGTCAGGTAGTTTGCCGATATCTTCAGCTAAGATAACTTCGACTAATTTGTTCGAGCTTCTTTTTTCCGCTAATGCGCCTGCGAGTGCAGAACGAATACCTGTGACCTCTACAATTTCAACAATTTGCTCTTCTTCTGCGTTTGGTGTTTCTTGAGCATAAAGGCTAGTTGACGCAAGTCCTGTAACTGATAAAACGGCCGCGCTAATCGCTGAGAGATGGAATTTTTTATTACTCATCACTGTGGTTTCCTTAATTATCTTCTTTGCTATGTATACTGAGTGTTATTTTTGTTAAACTTTCGGAATCACTTGTTGCATAATTCAATTTTAAGTATAGATAATTTACAAAAGGTTTACAATTAATTGTTACCAATTTGTTGTAATTTGTTAACATTAGTTTGTTAACTATTGTTTTTTTTGTGCTTTTTATTTTATTTGGGTTAACAATGAAATGAGGGTGTTTAAGAAGGATTTTCTTTTTTAATCATGAGTTTAGATTGATTTTTGTCGTTTTTAAGAAATGATCTTCTGGTATACCAATTATAGGAGATTTTAGCTTGAATAAGGTATTAACGGCTTCGATTTGTTAAAAAATGACACATTTTTACCGCACGTATGGCCAATTGGCAGACCAATAAATGAAGCTTAGGTGCCAATTGGTTTGCAAAGAAAAATAGGAGGAGCTTATTGATTAGATCCTGGGAAAATTAGAGTTCCACTGGTGAATTCATTACCAAAGGTCGCATGGGCAATTGCAACCTGTTGAATTGCTGAGGTTAACAAAGGAAGTGATAAATCAGCTAATGGGTGAATAAATACAGACCATAAAACATCATTAGATACTGCGTACCTGGCATCTAAAACACTGTGGTAGTTTGCTTCTAATGCATTAAGTAGCATTGCATCGTCAACGTTTTGAACTTGGGTTATTCCTGAAACAATACGCATTCTATTTGCGTTTTCGTCGAAAACAATGGTTTCTGGAATACCGCGATAGGTGTAACTTATGGTATTACCGCTTTGAGAAACTTCTTTACCAATGCTCTCAACAAGAGACAACATTTCCTCTTTGGTGACAGCATGGGCTTGGCTTCCAAATAATAAAACAAGCAGAATGAGAAATAATCGCATAGGTAAATCAGCTTTTTAGGTCAAAGTGAATAGAGAATTTAATAGTACATAATATCAACGTATTGTTCACTTAATACTGTTAATCGTTTTTTACCATTGAAGGGGAGACTGTTGACGGTGTACATTATAGGTCAAATCATCAGTCATTCTAAATGAGAAATTAGGACACTATGACTACAGAAAATATAAACTCACTTAATATAGCAGTGCTTACTGTTTCCGATACCCGCTCATTAGAAAACGATAAATCAGGTGACTATTTAGCTTCAGTTGCTTTGGAAGCGGGCCACAAGGTTGTTGCGAGGGATTTAGTAAAAGATGATATCTACGTTTTACGTGCAATCGTATCTAAGTGGATAGCGGATCCAGAAGTACAAACCATATTAGTTACTGGTGGTACCGGCTTTAGTGGCAGAGACTCTACACCAGAAGCCTTAAGCGTGTTGTTCGATAAAAATATAGATGGATTTGGTGAATTGTTTCGTCAAATTAGTTTTGAAGAAATTGGCACATCTACCATTCAGTCTAGAGCGCTAGCAGGCTTTGCAAATAAAACCTTAGTGTTTTGTTTACCCGGTTCTACAGGAGCATGTAAAACTGGTTGGACAAAAATTTTGAAAGAGCAGTTAGACGGTGAACATAAACCTTGCAATTTTGTACATCACCTATGAGTGATTTTACTCATATAGATGCCCAAGGTAATGCCTCTATGGTGGATGTATCAGATAAGCCAGTGAGCCATCGTGAAGCGATTGCTAGCGGTTTTATCTCCATGGCGCCGGAAACGGTAAAGGCTATAAAACAACAAAGCTTGAAAAAAGGCGATGTGTTAGCGGTTGCTCGTATTGCCGGTATTCAAGGGGCGAAACGTTGTGCAGATTTAATTCCTCTTTGCCACCCGCTAGCGCTCAGCAAAGTCGATATTCAATTTTCGTTAGAAACTAACGGCATTAGTGTGTCTTGTTTGTGTAAGTTGAGTGGTCAAACGGGTGTGGAAATGGAAGCATTAACAGGTGTTAATGTTGCGTTACTGACCTTATATGACATGTGCAAAGCCATAGACAAAGAAATGGTGATAGAAAAAGTTACCTTAGTTAAAAAACGCGGAGGTAAAAGTGACTATGACCGACAATGAGAACACTATCATTATTAAGTTTTTCGCCCTAGTTAGGGAGCAGATAGGATTAGACGAGATAACCGAAACTATTATCGAAAACGAAACCTTAGGTGAGCTTAAGCGACGAGTTGAGCACAAAGGCGACAATTTTGCTTTGGCGCTATCGGGGCCTGTGGTAATGGCTTGTAATCAAACTATGGTTGATGATACTCATACTATTAAACCCGGTGACGAAATTGCCTTTTTTCCTCCCGTCACTGGTGGGTAAGTTTTGAATAGTCATCTGACGTTTTCCTCCTTGGATTTAAATCAGCTCAATAGCGACTTCAATGCAGATTTGGACGGCGCTGGCGCGACTGTCACCTTTACCGGGTTTGTTCGTGATTTTAATGCTAAAGGCAAGTTAGACGGGTTAGAGCTTGAGCATTACCCAGGAATGACAGAAAAAGCACTACAAGAATTAGCGAGTAAAAGTAGAGCTAAGTTTAATTGTCTTCGATTGGTTGTTGTGCACCGTGTCGGTAAAATTGAGAATCATGAGCCTATTGTATGGGTCGGCGCAGCATCGCATCACAGGCAGTCTGCATTTGACGCAGCAATGTATACCATGGACGTACTAAAGCAATCGGTGCCACTTTGGAAAAAAGAGTGGATGGATGGTAAAGCGAGTTGGGTTGATGCTAAAGACTCAGATAAGGTAGCTGCGAGCCGCTGGTAAATGCCGCTGGTAAATAAAAAGGAGAAAAGTGTGAGTAGTAAAGGTTTTATTAGAATTATCTTCTTGCTGTCAGGAATGTTCTCGGCGCTGTTGCCTCTGCATACCTGCGCAGATGAAGAAAGCCACATTGTTTTAGAGCAATTTACTTTTAACCCTGTCGCAAATCCAATGGCGGATGTTGATGAAGCAATAAAGGGGGCAATAAAGCGGGATAAATTATTGCTTTTGGTGCTTGGTGCACAGTGGTGTCACGATAGCCGTGGACTTGCGTCTCGTTTTTCTAATGAAAAACTGTTGGATGTTATAGAGAGCAAATATCACACCGTATTTGTTGATGTGGGGTATTTACAAGATCGCCGAAATATCACGCAACGATTTGGGTATCCATCTTATTTTGCTACGCCAACGGTTATGGTGATTGAGCCAAAATCGGAGCAATTGTTAAATGGTGATTCGATGGATATTTGGGCGTTTGCTGCGAGTATTATCCTAGAAGACTATATTGATTATTTTTCAGATGATGAATTTCATATAAAGACTAATTCTGAATTACAAAATGAGACCTTTACCGCTATTCAAGCATTTGCCAATAAACAAGCAGAAAGGCTTAACCGAGCTTATATTAAACTCTCTCCAATGTTAGCGCAAAGCGATGCTGGTGATGCTCCAGACGAATTTGTTCCGCTTTGGAAAGAGGTAAGACGTTTTCGTTTAGCCTTGCAAAAAGATATTATTGAATTAACAAAAGAAGCGAATAAAACAGGTACAGATAGCAACCTTGTTTTTCCTGAATATGCGCAGTTCAGCTGGGAACAAGCCGAAGTTAGCGAATAGTCATGTTAGCCAATTGACATTGTGTACCGAGCTTGTTCTTATGTGTTCTCAAAATACTTAAAATTCAAGGTCTTGTTATTCCATGGCAATCGAAAGTTACATTTCACTGGGCATTTACTTTGCGGTTATGTTGGGCATAGGTTTATTCGCCTATCGCAAGTCTACTAATGACATCTCTGGCTATCTTTTGGGTGGGCGCAACGTAAATCCTCAGGTTACCGCTTTGTCTGCAGGAGCCTCTGACATGAGCGGATGGATGTTAATGGGATTACCCGGTGCCATGTTTGTATCCGGCTTTGACGCAATGTACATAGGTATTGGGCTTGTGGTAGGTGCATGTGCCAATTATATTTATGTCGCTCCAAAACTACGTGTTTACACAGAAATTGCGAACAATTCTCTTACGCTTCCCGAATTTTTTGCCAACCGTTTTGGTGATAAAAAACTCGGTGTTCGTATGGTATCTGCGGTCATTATTGTTTTATTTTTTACCCTTTACACCTCTTCAGGCTTGGTCGCAGGCGGAAAATTATTCGAAAGTGCTTTTGGATTAAGTTATCAACTTGGTTTGTTTGTGACGTTGGGCGTTGTAGTTTGCTACACGTTACTAGGCGGCTTTCTTGCAGTCAGTCTAACGGATTTTGTTCAAGGTTGTATTA